>DODH01000254.1:13458-22392 GCA_003545625.1 Nitrospina sp. | reverse complement strand
AACCCATTCCGGAGAAAGAAGTGTCTGTTTTCCATCGCAGACAACATTGACCGGGTCACGGGATTTTCCGCCATAACCCCGACTGAGAATGGCGGGTTTGAATCCGTTACCCCTGAGTATTTCGGCAATCATCATGACAAAGGGCGTTTTTCCTGTTCCCCCTAAGGTCAGGTTGCCAACGCTGATCACACGGCAGTCGAGCTTGCGGCGGGGGAACACCCCCCATCTGTAAGTCCAGAGGCGAAAACGGTGGCCCAGCAAATAAAAGAAGGAAATGAGTTTCAAGATCGCAAAAACTGGAAACCAATACCATTTGCGGTCAGGCGATATGACTTTATAGAAAATTTCTGACATTATTTTCGACCAAACTTTTAATAGACATTTCTAATAATTCAGTACTTTCAAGTTTGGAAATTCGCAATTTTTAGAGCCCTCTAATATTTTAGGAGTATACTCCCGGGATATGGATTTTTTGTATTATATTCTGACAGGAGGGCTGCTACTTTTAGCTTCTCCTTTTATTGTTTTAAGGGCACTGGTTTCTTCTTCTTTCCGCAATCAGATCAAGGAAAGAATGGCAGGAGCCCGCTCATTGCCAGAGTTAAAAGGCACGCTGTGGATTCACGCCTCATCGGTCGGGGAAGTCCGCCTGGCTAAAACCCTTATTGCAGGTCTTATAAAGGATGGGGAGTCTCGCCCGATCGCCCTGTCCACTTTTAGTCCCACCGGTTATGCGCTAGCCCGAGAAGAAAATCTTCCCAACGTATTCCGACTGCCACTAGACTTCCCCCTCTGGATGAATCCGGTCTTTGAGCGGATACAACCCGCCAAACTGGTTCTGATCGAAGCGGAATTATGGCCTTGCCTGCTTCGCCAATGCAAAGACCGAAACATTCCCGTAATCCAGGTGAACGGAAGGGTCTCGGAAAAATCGGTTCAGCGGTATGGAAAACTTCCGGCCTTCTTTCTATGGATGACAGAATCGATCCAGCAGTTTTCCATGCGTTCCCAGATCGATGCAGATCGGTTATTGCAAATCGGCGTGGCCAAAGAAAAAGTCCGGGTAACGGGAAACATAAAATTCGATGTAACCCAGAAGGAGGATAACCCTCATCAGGAGTGGAAAACGGATGGCATGGTTCTGGTCTTTGGTTCCACCCGGCCGGGAGAGGAAGGCCCGATAATGGAAGCATTGGTGGAACTGCAAAAAGAGTTCCCAAACCTGATCGCTGTGATCGCCCCCAGACACATGCAAAGATGCCGGGAGGTCGAAGACTTGATCCGGGAATTCAAAGTGGATTATACCTTGCTCTCTCAACTGGATGGACTGGAAAACTGGACAGGCTCCCTATTACTGGTAGACAGCCTGGGAAAACTCAATGCCTTTTACAAGAGCGCAGCCGTGGCCTATGTCGGAGGCGGATTCAACCCCCGCTTTGGCGGCCATAACATTCTCGAACCGGCAGCATTGGGAAAACCTGCCCTGTTCGGTAAATTCATGAATAATTTTGCAGAAGAAGCAAAGCTTCTCACGCAGTCCGGAGGTGGCATTCAACTGCAAAATATTGAAGATCTCTACGATGTTTTAAAACGGTTGCTGATGAATCCGGACGAACGCCAAAAGCTGGGTCTTGCGGCACAAGAAACCGTCAAGGCCAATAGCGGGGCCTTGCTCCGAAACATTGAACTCATCCGCCAAACAACCCCTTGATGATTTTTCTCTATCACCTTCTATCCCTTTTTCTGGCAGTCCTGCTGGTCCCTTTGTTTTCACTTTCAGCCTTGTTCTCCAAACATAAGTGGAAAGGGTTGGCGCATCATTTTGGCTGGGTTCCTGCTAAAACCAGACAGAGCGAAAAAACTCTCTGGTTGCATGCCCTTTCGATGGGGGAAGTGATCGCCGCCGCACCGGTTCTCAAACTATTGCGTGGGCAAAATCCCGACCTGTATATCGCGCTCTCCGTCACCACCGATTCCGGGTATGAAACAGCGCACAAACTTGATTTCATCGACAGCGTGTTTTTCCATCCGCTGGACTGCCTGCCGTTCACCCAACTGGCCTTGTGCCGGATCAACCCGGACCTTTATGTTGTCACCGATACCGGATTCTGGCCTGGCTTGATTGATCTACTGCATAAAAAAAACGCGCCGGCTCTTTTATTCAATGGCCGTATCTCGGAACGCGCGGCCCGGCGCTATCTTCTAGCTGGCTCCCTTTTCAAGGAAACTTTCCAAAAATTCCACCGGCTCTATATGCAAAACACCAATGGGGAAAAAGCCGCTTTGGCTCTGGGTGTGAGCCGAGAAAATATTGAAGTGGTTGGCGACTCAAAATATGACGCGCTGCAACCGATGACCGATGAGGAAAAAGAACGGCTCCGGCAAACATTTAAATTGCAGGCAAACACACCGGTATGGATAGCAGGAAGCACTCATGCCGGTGAGGAAGAAATCATCCTGAACGCGCACCGGCAGTTGATGGTGAAACATCCCAATCTGATTTTGATTCTCGCGCCACGAAGAATGGAGCGGGTGGAAGAAGTAACTGCTCTGCTTAAAAAGGAAAACTTTTCTTTCACCAGCCGGTCGTCTCTGGGGCATGCGGAATCTGCTTCAGTCATCCTGCTCGATACGATGGGTGAACTGGCAGAAGTATATTCGCTAGGACAAGTAGCGTTTGTAGGCAGAAGCCTGATCCGACCGGGTGGGGGCCATAGCCTGATAGAACCTTTGTCTTATGGCCTGCCTGTGTTGCATGGCCCTTATATTGAGAACATCCGCCATGTCGCAGAAATAGCCCACAACCAAGGACTGGTCTTTCAGGTGGCAAACCCGGAAGAACTGGAACAAAAAGTCCATACACTTTTGAAAAATCCTTCCCATCGCCTCGAAATTAGCGAAAAAGCAAAAATCTTCATCACCCAACAACAGGGTGCCGCAAGAAAAATGGCAGACATCATCACCCAATGTTTGAGCATCGCCAAACCTGACTAAACTATTTTACCCCCTCCTGACACCGAAGATTTAATCCCTTAACCTGCTAAAATATATTGCCTCCCTTAAAAAAAGCCTTAGACTATATAAATATCCAAAAAGCATAATTTCTGCCATTTTTGACGAAAATCAAGAGATGGAGGAGTTAACCGGTTCCAAAATCGAGGAAAATGGTTTTAAAGTTCTTTACATCGAAGATAACCACTCGAATATGGAGTTGGTCGCGTCCATTTTGTTCCGCCACAACCTAAAACTTTTACAGGCTCCTGATGCAAGATTGGGCATCGAATTGGCCAAAGCTCACAAACCTGATTTGATTTTAATGGATCTTGAATTGCCGGGTATGAGCGGTTATGAAGCTTTAAAAATTATCAGGAAGTACCCGCTCCTCGATTCGGTTCCTGTTATCGCGCTGAGTGCCAACAGCATGGAATCGGATATCAAAAAAGGGTTGTCGGCAGGGTTCACTGATTATATTTCCAAACCCATTCAAATCGCCTCCTTTTTAAAAAAAGTAAATCAGTATCTAACTTAAAACCTGTCAGAAAGATTCTTTTCTTTCCTTACCGGGTTACTTTGCTCACAAAATAAATCGCCAGAGTCGCAAAAAGAAAAGCCGGAACCAGTTCATAGATGACCGATTCCGAAAGGCCGGTGGCTTTCCAGATGAGGGTTGTTAAAAATCCGGTCAGCATTCCCGCTATGGCTCCCTGCCGGGTGATGTTTTTCGAGTACAGGCTGAATAGAATGAGCGGGCCAAAACTTGCTCCCAGTCCCGACCAGGCAAACAGCACGAACCAGAAGATGACCCGTGTTTCACCCAGCGCAATAAGCATGGCCCCTATCCCCAATAGCAGAATCGTTGCCCGGCTGACCAAAAGGATTTTTTCATGCGAAAGGGATTTCTTGAGCATTTTGGAATAAACATCATGCGCTACCGTCGAAGCGGCTACCAGAATCTGCGCCGATACCGTGGACATGATGGCAGCCAAAACTCCAGTCAAGACTACCGCCGTCAACAGGGTGGGTAACAATTGCTCTGCCGCTTTGGGAAACAGATGTTCCGGGTCTTCCAATCCCGGGAAAAGAGCCTGCCCACATATTCCCAACAGAATGGATGAAGAATAAACCGCCAACCCCCAGCCCAAAGCGATCCAGGTGCCTTTTTTGATGGCCTCGGTATTTTTCGCCGCCATGTACCGGGTGATGACATGCGGTTGACCGGGGTAGCCAAGCCCGATGCCTAAAAGGCCCACCATGGAACCGAAAAATGCCGAGGCAGATTTTCCTCCCATCCATGTCAGGGTATCAGGAGAAACTTTTCCCACTTCCACCCACATCCCGGAAAAACCTCCAAGACTGGACAACGCCACCAGCGAAAGAATGACCAGCCCTAATACCATAATGATACCTTGCGCAAAATCGGTCCAGGCCACCGCCCGCACTCCGCCCATCATGGTATAAATGAGTACAATTGCCCCGCCTACGGAAATGCTAAGGACATGAGGAATGCCAAAAATAGCATCGAAGGTTTTTCCGATAGCAGTAAACTGTGCCGCCACATAAGCCATCATGCAGGAAAAAATGATAACGACCGAAATCATGCGCAGGATATGAGTCTTGTCATCAAAATAGTTTTCAAAATAATCGGGAAGGGTGATGGCGTGATGCTCTTCTGAATGCTTACGCAGTTTCTCGGCAAGGAACAACCAATTGATGAGATAGCCCAACAGGCAACCGGGCAGAAACCATATGGCCGATAAACCATCCTTATAAGCCAGACCCACTGTTCCCAGCACGGCCCAGGCACTCTCTGAACTGGCAGTAGAAGAAATAGCCGTCACCCAGGCCTTCAACGACCGGTCAGCAAGAAAAAAATCCAGCGGGGAACGGGTCACGCGCGAAGTCCACACACCAATGCCCAGCATGGCCAGCACATACAGGATGAATACAACAGCAATGGTTCCGGAAAGTTCTGTCATGATGGTTTCAATATGTGAGGAATGTGATAAAATTCACCTTCTTTAATGCGTCACGCCAACGTTTGACCCCGGATATCCAGACTTATGATCCCCTATGACCCCAATTCCATCGAAGCCAAATGGCAGGCTTACTGGGAAGAACATAAAACATTTAAAGTCGAAGTAGATTCTGCCAAAAAGAAGTACTATTTATTGGAGATGTTTCCCTATCCTTCCGGAAGAATCCACATGGGCCATGTACGCAACTACACGATCGGCGACACGTTGGCCCGGTTCAAACGCATGCAAGGTTATAACGTCCTCCATCCTTTGGGGTGGGACGCTTTTGGAATGCCGGCAGAGAACGCCGCCATAAAAAACAAAAGCCACCCCGCCCAATGGACATTTGAAAACATCCGCACCATGCGAAAACAGATTAAGGCTTTAGGGCTCAGCTACGACTGGGACCGAGAGATCGCCACCTGCCATCCCGGCTATTATAAATGGAACCAATGGCTTTTTCTAAAGTTACTGGAAAAAGGCCTCGCTTACCGAAAAAACTCCACCATCAATTGGTGCGAAGACTGCAACACGGTACTCGCCAACGAACAGGTTGTGGACGGCTGTTGCTGGCGCTGCGATAACGAGGTCCTGCAAAAACAGCAGGAAGGTTGGTTCTTCAAAATTACCGACTATGCGGACCGCCTCCTGGAAGGGTGCAAAAGCCTTTCCGGC
This sequence comes from Nitrospina sp., assembly GCA_003545625.1. Next base: position 16,702 of record DODH01000254.1, on the reverse strand, counting down.
AAATGGCCGGAACAGGTGCTGACTATGCAGACAAACTGGATCGGAAAAAGTTTCGGCGCGGAAGTGGATTTTAAAATTGTGCAGAGTGACGAGGTAATAAAAATATTCACTACCCGTCCCGACACCTTGTATGGAGCCATGTTCATGGTGCTGGCTCCCGAGCACCCGCTCACCGAAAAATTATCACGCGGCACCGAACAGGAAAAAGCCATTGCAGCTTTCGTGCAAAAAGTAAAAAAACAGGACACCATCGCCCGAGCCTGTGAAAAGGAAGGCGTGTTTACCGGAGCTTATGCCGTGAACCCCTTAACGGGAGAATCCATTCCTGTGTGGACAGCCAATTTCGTTCTCATGGGTTACGGCACCGGCGCAATCATGTCCGTTCCTGCTCACGACCAGAGGGATTTGGATTTTGCCCGGCAATATCATTTGCCCGTCCGGGTAGTCATTCAACCTAAAACCGGTGAGCTGGATGCAGATACTATGGTGGAGGCGTTCACCGCCGATGGCACTATGGTGGATTCCGGTTCCTTCGATGGCTTGGTCGGCCAGGAAGCGCGCAGAACGGTTTGCGAATTTCTGGAAAAAGAAGGTATCGGAAAAGCCACGATCAATTACCGGCTTCGCGATTGGGGAGTTTCCCGGCAACGCTACTGGGGGACGCCTATTCCCGTGATCCATTGTTCTGACTGCGGAATCGTGCCAGTTCCTGAAGACCAACTGCCAGTCGAGTTGCCCCTTGACGCACAATTAGGAGAAAATGGGCAGTCCCCTTTGCATAGTCTGGAATCCTTCCACAAAACTTCCTGTCCGAAATGCGGGGCTGATGCCCGCCGCGATACAGACACGCTGGATACTTTTGTTTGCTCTTCCTGGTATTTTTACCGCTACACCTCACCCCGATTGGAGCAAGCTCCTTTCAGCAAGGAGAATGGCTCTTACTGGATGCCGATTGACCAATATGTCGGTGGCATTGAGCACGCCATTTTGCATCTCCTTTATTCCCGGTTCTTCAACCTGGTGTTGAACGATCTTGGGCTGACACAGGCCCCGGAACCTTTTGCCCATCTGCTGGCACAGGGTATGGTCATCAAGGACGGAGCTAAAATGTCCAAGTCCAAAGGCAATGTCGTGGACCCGGACGAAATCATCAGCGCCTACGGTGCCGACACCGCAAGGCTATTTATCCTGTTTGCCGCCCCGCCGGTGAAAGATCTGGAATGGAGTGATCAGGGTGTGGAAGGATGCTCACGTTTTTTAAAAAGAGTGTGGCGCATTTTCGGCGAATTTGCCGAAGAAATCAAAACCGTGACATTGCCGGGAGAATCTTTTACCACCCCCGTTCCCGAAATAAAAGCTCTTCGGCGAATGACCCATATCACCATAAGACGAGTGACGGATGATATTGCAACAAGAATGCAGTTCAATACCGCGATATCAGCGATTATGGAACTGGTCAACCACCTTTTCAGCTTCAAAGAATGGTGGGGGAACAAAAACAACCAGGATGAAACGTCACGCATGGCCGTGCGGGAAGCTCTGGAAACCTTGGTCCTGACACTGTCGCCTTTCGCTCCACACATTGCAGAAGAATTAGGATCGCTGATGGGGCTTTCTAAAACCCTGGATCAGACAGCTTGGCCACAATACATAGAGTCCCTGACACAAACGGATGAAATCTTGATCGTCCTCCAGGTCAATGGTAAAGTGAGACAGAAAATTTCTGTCGAGTCTGGTATCAGCGATGACGATTTAAAAACCCGATCCCTTGAAGATCTGAAAATCAAGGAATGGACCCAGGGCAAAGAGGTCAAAAAGGTTATCGTCATTCCCAAAAAACTTGTAAACATCGTTGTCCAATGAAACAAGTCCGGCTTCCTTTTAAATTCTGGATACTGTTTGGCATCGCCCTGCTCCTTAATGGATGCGGGTATCACTTGGTGGGAACCGGTTCTTCCCTGCCTTCGCATTTAAAAACCCTCTTCATACCTCTGTTTGCCAATAGTTCTTCGGAACCGGAAATTCACCGGGAATTGACAAGTGCCATTATTAATTCCTTCATTACAGATGGAAGGCTCAAAATTGTCCGGAAAGGTAACTCCGACATGGTGATGAAGGGCAGCCTTTTTTATTATGATTTGAGGGCCGTCTCCTTCACCTCCAGCGATTTTGCCTCGGATTATATTGTAAAGCTGGGCGTGGAGGTTGAAGTGATCGACAAGATTAATGACAAACCCTATATAAAAAACAAATTCACAACCAAATGGGACTACAGAGCTACTTCTGATATTGTCGATACAGAATCGGCCCGGCTTGCTGCTCTGGAAGAAGCCTACAAAGAACTGGGCAACCGCTTGGTGAGCCTGCTCATTGATCAGTTTTAATTCTTTTAAAAACCGTGACCCCTGACAATTTAATCCTAGAAATTTCCCAAGGGCAAACGGAAGCTTTCTATTTTCTCTATGGCCCGGAAACCTTTTACCAAACCGAAGTCATCCAGGCTCTGATCAAAAAATGGATCACCGAAGATAATCGGGACTTTAACCTGGAAACCTTCGATGCCCGGGAAAGTACGGTGAGCCACTGGCTGGGATCCGCCAGAACCCTCTCTTTCGTGGGTGGAACAAAACTGGTAGTGGTACGTAATCTGCACGAGGCCGTCCCGCAGGACCAAGATGCCCAAACCCTCATCGACTACGCACAGTCCCCCATTCCTGAAGCCTGTGTAGTCGTTACCGCCGACAAGGTGGACCGCAAAAGAAAATTATTTAAAACGCTAACAAAACTGAAAACCGCAGTCGCCTGCGAAGCTCCCAAAGAAAATGAACACTGGCTCCGTAAACGGGCTGAGGAGGCAGGTTATTCGCTATCCTCTGATGCGGCACGTTTTCTGATAAACAGGGTGGGACCCCGGCCGGGAATCCTGGCGAAAGAATTGGAAAAAACTCTCCTCTATGCGGGAAAAAATAAATCCGTTTCAGAACGGGATGTCGCAGAAGTGGTGGGAGAAAGCAAGTTGGAAAATGTTTTTGCCCTCACCGATGCATTGAAAACAAAAAATCCGGAAAAAGCTCTCCGCCTACTCAACAACCAAATCGACCACGGGGAAGAACCCATAAAAATCCTGGGTACCATCGCCTGGCAACTTCGAATGATCTGGGAAGTAAAACATTACCAGCAAAAAAACTTGCCATCAGGTCAGATCGCGAAAGTAATGGGAACCCATCCTTTTATGGTCGAAAAA
>DODH01000254.1:0-13196 GCA_003545625.1 Nitrospina sp. | reverse complement strand
AAAAAACCTGCCATCAGATCAGATTGCGAAAGCAATGGGAGCCAATCCTTATGTGGTCGAAAAAGCTTTGCAACACACTCGCCGGTTCAGCACACAACAACTACGCAGTGGATATTTGGAATTGGTTAAAGCTGATAGAAATTTGAAGTCCACTACCAAGGACCCTACGGCAGTGATGCAAACCCTGATCCTCAACCTCTGCCACTAGTTGTGGAGCCGACTGGCAATGGCTTTCTCTGGCTAGCAAGTAGCTTTGACGGCTTGATGGGCTTTTGCCCAGTTGCCCCCCCTGTTAAGGGGTGCGGTTGACCAAACGGGTGAGACTGGAAATTTTGCGGGATGCGGCGCGGGCGTGGAGAATGCCCTTACCACCAACCTTGGCGATGGCTTTTTGAGCGGTCTTTAATTCTTTTTGGGCCTGCTCTTTATTGCCCGCCTCAGCTTCGGTACGCACTTTTTTGGACAACGTCTTGACCAAGGTGCGATACCCTTTGTTTCTTTCATTTTTCTTATGGTTTTGCCGGTTGCGCTTCAATGCAGATTTATGATTAGCCAAAAACTACTCCTTTATATTGGGAGTTGAAAACACGTCTATCCCAGATTGGGCGACAGATAATAGCGAATTGATTTTTATACTTTATTCCTTCTAAATTGTCAAGTTACAGCGGGCAAAATCTATTTTTCCAAGGGAATATGAAGACCATGGATTTTCCATTGCCGGGGGCAGAAAAATGAAACTGCTACTTTAAAATGAGCCCACAAATACAATCCGCCTATCTGGCGGCGAAGGGCCTGACAGAACCTTTATTAAATGAACTGGAAGGGGTGATGGCTGTCCATGACCGGCTCATTCTTTCCAGTCAGCCAGTAAAAAACGCTTACTGGGCACAAAATATCTGGCTGAACCCACAGACGCTTCATATCGACTCAATAAATGATGCCGCTAAAAAATTGAAAACCATTCAGCGTAACTGGTGCCTGTATTCCCACACATTGCACCGCAGGGCAAAACTGATTGTGGAAAAATTAAACACTGCGCAACAAAGGCCTTTTACGTTTCCTTCGTCCTTACCGACTTCCCCGCTCGGGGGCTTCACGCTTCTGGATGAAAATACGCTACTCGCATCGGCAGAATGTTCCAGCCTTTTCCCGAACGGCGAAGCGCATTTCATCGAAGACAAAGAAGGCCCACCCAACCGCACTTATTTAAAACTGTACGAAGCCCTGACCTTGGCAGGCACGACACCGCAACCGGGAGAGTTTTGCATTGACGTGGGGGGCAGTCCGGGGGGATGGGCCTGGGTGATTCACCAATGCGGTGCGGAGGTTTTAAGCATTGATCGTTCGCCGCTTTCTCCATCGGTCGCCGAATTGAAAGGAGTGTCTTTCCAGAAACGCGACGCTTTCACACTACTGCCGGAAGAGTTCCAGGCGCAGGACCGTCGTATTGACTGGCTGTTCTCGGATGTGATCTGTTACCCGGAAAAACTTTATGAATGGATCATGCGATGGGTGGAGTCTGGAAGTTGTAAAAACTTTATCTGCACCATTAAATTTAAAGGTAAGCCGGATCTTTCGATCATCGACAAATTTGCCGCCATCCCCAACAGCCAGGTCCTGCATCTGTATCAAAACAAAAATGAACTGACCTGGCTCAGGCTGAGTCAGCCAGCCGCATCAGACCCTTAGCGGCATTCAGGATATCCGCCTTACCCAGTTGTTCTGCCAGCGATACCGATTCGTCAAGACAAACCTTGAATTGTTCATGGTTCCCTATCACCCAGTACAAGGGGCACATGGAAAACAGCGGTTGCAAAATTTTTAAAGGTTTTTGAAGCTCCCGTCCCAAACGCACCCGATTCTGTAAAGTGGCAATGCCCCGGTCAAACGCTCCATATAAAGATACAAAACGTTGTTCCACTTTCTTCTCGCCATTTTGCCCCAAAGCGTCTTTTAAAATTTCCAGTGCCTTTTCCCATTCGCATTTTCTCCAGAATGTAATGCCCACTATGGAGAGGATGGCAGCAATGCCTTGCTTATCATCGATCTCTTTAAATAAAGTTAACCCTTCCTCAAAATGACTGAGGGCTTTTTGCAATTGTGCTTTTTCCCAGTAGGCGGTTCCCAAAGCAGTTTTTACCACTGCAAGCAGACCTGCATCTTTCTGGACATCTGGTAAAACCTTATTCAGACAGGTAATTGCAGCCTCATACTTTCTCACCTGCTGGCAGGCATTGGCGAGTTCAACAACCTTTTCCACCGTCTCCACTCTATTGCCTTTTAACCGAATGGCTTCAAAGCCTTCCTGCAGTTGTATTAAATTCATTTTGACCTGACATTTAATAGGGAACTTTTTGCTACATCCATCATCTAAATGACGAACAGGTTGTTTTTAAGATGCGAAAAACCGATAGGCGAATTTAACTTTTTTTAATTGTGATAAAAGGACCATCCCCTATGTTTAAAGAACTTGACCCGCACAAGGCGCAGGAAATGGTTGAAGAAGGCTCTGTGAACGTGATCGACATTCGCGACCCTGGGTCCTACTCCGCTGGCCATATCCCCAGCGCGGTTTCTCTGAATGACACAAATGTTAAAGAGTTCATCGAATCCACCGACAAGGAAAAACCCCTGATAGTTTACTGCTACCACGGTATCTCCAGCCGTGGTGCCGCCGAATACCTCTCGCAAAATGGGTTCAAAGAGGTCTATAGCATGACCGGGGGGTTCGAAGCCTGGCCCGACTAACCGGCGTGATACCCCATTCGGGGCATGAAAGCTAATGAATGACATAACTCGCTGGACTCAGTGAGCAATCCACTAGGCGTGTGGTCAGCGGACAATAACTTTTTTTAGCGCTCTAACCCTGTTGGTGACTTAATAAGCTATCGCTATTTGCCCCCTCACTTGGGGGGTGGCGAGCAACCGTTTTGTCATCAGCGCAATGGGTCCTTGCTCTCTGGCCCTGCGCCTAGCAGGCCTTTGTCTTTGTAGCGGCGCAGGGCATCCGGGCAATTGCAGGTGCGTTCGACACCTTGCAAACTTTCAAAACCCGCACGGATCAACTCGGGGAATTTTTGTATCGCCGCGTCAACCTGTTTTCGTTCTTCTTCTGTTTGCATGCCTTCAAACAATTCGCCTTTTTTAAATTTTCTGGGCTTTACCCCTTCGGCGTAATTAGTCAGGTAACAAAACGGCGTGTAGCAGATTTCCATTTCCCGAGCCAGGAAGACTTCCGGGGCAAGAGTCATGCCTACCAGATCGGCACCCAGGATACGGAGCTTCCTGATTTCTGCCGGGGTTTCCAGACGCGGTCCTTCGGTGCAGGCATAAACCGCCTGTTCATGATGGGGCAGTCCGCTTGCATGCAGGGTATCGTGCAGGGCGGCGGCAATCTGTGGACAAAATGGTTGGCTCATACGAATGAACCCGATGCCGGTATCCTTGAAAAACGTAGTCTCCCGGTTACGGGTTTCATCAATGATATCGTGCGGCACGACAAAATCTCCCGGCTTGAATGTCGTGTTGATAATTCCCGGACCCGACCAGGAGATTATCCTTTGAACGCCGCAATCTTTAAGGGCACGAATATTAGCCCGGTAGTTCACAAACGGAGCCGTCAGGGAATAATCGGTTTCGCCATGGCGGGACAAAAATAAAAATTCCTGGTCGGCGAAACTAAAACAGTGGATTGGAGCGCTTTTGCCATAAGGCGTATCAAGGACTTCACAGGCCTTTTCCTGTCCCAGGGCCTGCCCAGCGAGAAGATGATAGGCCCCACTGCCACCGATCACCGCAATGGGAACCGTAAACGGGACGGATTCAGTCATATGTGCATCTCTAAAAATTGCTTCTGGCCATGAGCGGCCCTTATAAAGTAAGGGCCTCGAATTGCCTTAGAAAAAATCACAGCATAAATAAAGATTCTCATAAACCTTAATCGAGGTAGGTTTCAATATCGCCGACATAATTGGCGGCCGATTCACGGATGCCGCGAATTTCTTCTTCAGTCAGTTGCCGCTTTACTTTCGCCGGCGACCCCAGCACCAAGCTTTTCGGCGGAATTTTCGTGTTCGGGGTCACCAGGGAACCAGCCGCTACAATAGACTGTTCTCCCACTTCCGAGCCATCCATAACAATCGCGCCCATACCGATGAGGCATTGCGACCCGATAGTGCAGGCGTGCAGGGTAACGTTGTGGCCCACCGTCACTTCATCGCCAATAATCAAGGGCAGGGTTTTGCGTGCTACGTGCAGGACACAGCCATCCTGAATATTAGTGCGCTTGCCAATACGGATATGGTTGACATCCCCCCGAATCACCGCGTTGAACCACACACTGCTCTCTTCACCAATCGTTACATCACCGATGATCTGCGCGCTTTCCACCACCAGGGCAGAATCGTCAATCTCCGGTTTCTGACCTTTAAAAGGATGAATCATGTTGAACCCTTTAGAGAAATTATATCGATCAATGTAACGTCATTTTGATTTTAAAGTCCATCATAAAAAACTCAGATACGATCACGCAGATTGAGGGGTGTTCTGTATAACCTTGTCGCGAATAGCCCTATAACTTTTTTCTGTCAGAGTTTGCCGGTTCGGACCCGCTGAAATTTCTGGCAAGACCATTACGGTCGCTTGAAGCCGGGGGGTTTTCAGCAGTCTAATGATATGTTCGAAAAAACTGTCCCCATAATAGGCGATCGTTGGCCTGTGCCCATCATGATAACGAATCGTCACGGGCACCACAGGCCGGCTGGCAAGAACCGCCGCCTCAAACACCGCCGACTTGAAAGACACTACATCCGTGCCATCGGTCGCCTGGGCTTCGGGAAACAATATCACAGAATGGTCAGCGTTTAACCGTTCCTCAATTTCACGGATGACGGCCTTCACTTGATGGCGTTTGCTCCTGTCGGCGAAGATGGTCCGTCCCAGCCTGGCCAACCAGTTGAACAGAGGCCAATCAGCGATTTCGGCTTTCGAGACAAAGAAACCTTTAAAACACGCCCCCAGGATAAAAATATCCGGCGAACCCACATGGTTGGCGACAATCAGCGATCCTGATTTTATATTTGCATCTCCTTCAATGTGAATTTGGATATTGAAGATCAGACAAGTTACGCGAGCCCACCATTGCGCAAAAAAAGCAATCCACTTTAACAGTCGCGCCTGTGACATAAAAAATAAAATATGCCCGCATGCTCCGATAACCACAAACATGCCGAACACTCCTATATAAGCACCTATTCGAATGACCGCAAGACAATGTTTCATAGAGGTCTCTATTTATTCGATAATTTAGCCTCGGGCAACTCGCAGACCTTTTGGACTACTATTCGTGTCCAAAATTCATAAGGGTCGCTCATGGCCAAAAACAATTTTTAGAGGCACCCATAAAAAATTTTGCGCAAAAATTCCTAGAAAAATCCTTTTGGCCTTTTTGTAATCCTCAGCATATTAGAAACAATCAGGCGATTGAGATTGCCACACAGGGAAATCGCCATGGAGCCCGGCCCGATGTTTCCTGTGGGTGCCACATCCAGCGCCAATAAAATTTCATTGGCAATGCGCGACCAGGCAAGATGACTTTTCAACAGGCTGAAATGAATTTTATCCAACCCGCAGAACGCACCCAGCCCACTCACCAAATGAATTTGTCTGTTCTGCTGCGCTTTTTCCTCAAGATAATGATTCACCCTTTTCACCGCCGAATCAGCCTGGTCAAAAGTCACCGGACTTTTTGGATAAAAGATGGACTGCAATAATTTAAAAGAAGTCTTTCCCATATCACGGGATATATCCACGTGAATGGAAGTCACAAAAATCTCCGCGTTCCAGCGCTGGGCTTTTCCGATCAAGGTGTCCAGACATTCAACGAGAGCCTCGGCTGGAACTCCATACATGATGTCATTGCCGATATCGGTAAAAAGCACGGCAACCCGCTGTCCCTGTTGCGCAAAAACTTCGGCAGACTCCATGACCTTGCATTCGCCGATTGGCGTGTAGGAAAAATTTAACAGCCCCCCCTTGGCACAGTAACCCCGGCCTGGTCCCAGTGCGTTGATAAACTGGCCTTCTGAAATACTTTGGGAAATATGCCGGATCAGGGCAGAGTAGCCCCGTGCCAGGTTGCTGGCTCCCAACAACACAAAGAGAAACGCGGGGTCGGAATGTTCAGGATTAGCCTGCATATTGCATGAGTGTTACCGGAATGTTTACATCCCTCCCTATGAAGGGAGGGGATATTAATTCTGCAACTGGGCAAGAGCCCATCAAGCCGAGTCAACTCTTCGTCCGCAGTAAAAAGCTATTGCAATTTCACCGGCCGCTGGCCGGGCCTAGTGGCAGTTAGAGGGATGACCGGAAACGCAGCGGCAGGCCGGAAATGGAAGCCCGGGTTTGCAGTTTCTGGCGCAAGTTCTTATAGAATTCTACCGTCTTCTGCATGTTCGGAGCCTTTTCATGTCCCCGCCGCTGGAGGAAACTTGCTTGGGTAGAATAACTCTTGATGATCGTGTCGTAATGTTCAAACCGGCTTTTCCACCAGTTTCCCGACTTGCCATCCCATGCCAGTTCGTTCGGATTCTGCGGCGGCCTTAAAGTGAGCCGTTTATTGGTGCGGTCGATTTCAAAGCGGAAGTCCCCAAGAAAGCTCATCCCCAGCAGACCATCAATTTCCTTAATATGGCTATTGATAGAAGCTTCCACCAACCGGATTTCGGCGGAACCCAGAGCGACTGTCTCAAGCGCCACCAACGGCATCCACTCCTCCCCGCCTGCGGTGTTGAAAGGCAACTCGGCAGAGTCGGAGTACGCTGATATTCCCAGTTTACGGCCAATCTCTTCGGTCAGGGTGATGAGGGAGGCACCGGTATCCAGCATTAACCGAGCCTTGATCCGGCCATTGAGAACCGTATCGACCAAAAAGTTTCCTCCACTTATGGGAATGAGGGGAATCTGAATTTCCTGATTTTGTGAAACCGATCCTGGAAGTTCTATTGTTGGAGAAGGAACCGGAGTAGCACGATAGGCACCTCGACCTTCACGGTGCTTGCGGACTCCTTGTTCGCTTTCGCGGTACTGTTTTGGAATCTTGGAGGGATCGTCGGTAAAATGGATGGCGCCCTGGTCATCCCGGTAAGAGAAAATGCCCGCAAGACTGCTGGCAACCTGCACTGCACAGGAAACAACAAAAAGAACCAACGCTAACCGGACAACAAGGGAAACCCTATTCAATTTCAATCGGGCTGACATAGACTTCGCGGGGTTTGACTCCATCAGATGGACCCACCACCCCTTCTCGCTCCATAGTTTCTATGATTCGTGCCGCCCGATTATAGCCTATTCTCAAACGCCGTTGAATATAAGAAATGGAAGCCTGCCGATCTTTGGCAACAATGGCAAGGGCTTCGTCGTATTTTTCATCAAACTCCTCTTCCTCTTCTCTCTTGGACTCTTCCTGAACAACCGACTGGAAAATGTCTTCCTGATAATGGGGTTTCGCCTGTTTCTTGATAAAGTCCACAATGCGCTGTATCTCTGCATCACTGACCATGACCCCATGCAGGCGTTGAAGCTTCGTGGTTCCGGGAGGCAGAAACAACATGTCGCCTTTACCGAGAAGCTTATCGGCACCCATAGCATCCAGAATGGTGCGCGAATCCACTCTGGAAGTAACCTTATAAGACATACGTGTGGGGAAATTGGCCTTGATGATTCCCGTCAAGACATCCACCGAAGGACGTTGCGTGGCAACGATCAGATGAATGCCTGCGGCCCGTGCCATCTGCGCCAGCCGGGTCAACGAGTCTTCCACACCTTTGGATGCGACCATCATAAGGTCGGCCAACTCATCGATCAAGATAACAATGTAAGGGAGTTTAGCAGGCGGTTCCGGCAGAACCCCCTCGTCCTCCTCTTCTTCGGCCATTGCGGGTTTGACCCCTTTGTTGGCCTTTTGGCGTTTTTTCAGTTCCTGGTCATATTCTTTCTGTAGTTTCTCCGCCAATTCGTTGAAGCCGCTAATGTTGCGCACCCCACGCTCAGCCATCATTTTGTAACGCGACTCCATGTCGCTGACCGCCCACTGGAGCGCGGCGGCGGCTTTTTTAGGATTGGTGACCACCGGAGAAATAAGATGCGGAATTCCATCATAGACCGACAGCTCCAGCATCTTCGGGTCAACCATGATCATTTTGACTTCATCCGGCGTAGCATTCAAAAGAATGCTACAGATCATGGCGTTGAGTCCGACACTCTTGCCCGACCCGGTTGATCCCGCCATGAGCAAATGCGGAGTGGTCGCCAGATCCTGTACCGCCGGTTCCCCGGTAATATCTTTGCCAATCGCCAGAGTGAGTTTGGACTGCGACAACTGAAACTCATCGGACGTCATGACCTCTTTAAAATAAATGGTCTCGCGCCGTATATTAGGAATCTCGATGCCAACAACCGGCTTACCCGGTACAGGGGCCAGAATGCGAAGCCCGACACAACGCATGGCCAACGACAGGTCATCTGTCAGAGAGACAATGCGGCTGACCTTGACTCCCGGTGCCGGCTCATATTCAAACAAAGTGATGACCGGACCCGGCAAAACCTGAACCACCCGTCCCTCAATGCCAAAGTCCAATAATTTTTTTTCCAGAATGGCACTGCTGGCAATAATCTCGTCCCTGGCTTTATCCGTTTGTATTCCCTCGTCTGGCGGGGGATCCTCTAATAACGAAAGCGGGGGAACCTGGTATTTGCCGGGTGTACTCATGAAAGCAAAATGGTCCTGCACCACAAACTCGGTCTTCTCTTCCTTTTTCTTGTTCCCCGTTTTCTCCACGGGAATCGGTTCAGGCCGACTGCGGGTAACAATCACCGGCGCAACCACCGGTGCTTTCTGCGCTGCTGCTCGCGCTGTTTGGGCTGTCTTTATCAAAGCCCGGACAACCGACAGGCTTTTTAAAACCATATTTTTTGTTCCAACTCCGCCCAACACCAAACCTGCGGCCAACACCTTGAAAATGGTTACGGTTCTCTCGACCAACACATTGACCGGAATGCGTGTCATCACCAAAAAGGCCACGAACAATAAAGTAATTAGGGTCAACACCGCTCCTGAAGGATTCAACCAGGCCACCAGAAACCCGCCAAGGCCATGGCCTACCAAACCGCCAACCGGGACCGCTTCGCCAAAAAAAGGATCGACCTTGAATTGTATGGTCAGCAGGGAACACAGTCCGATCAAAAACAAAATTCCCGAGCCTAGAATCAACAACCAGTTGCGAAAATCTTTTCCCCGAATTAAAGCCCAGCCTAAAAATGCGGTGATCACCGGGAAGAAAAACGCACCACTGCCAAAGACGCGGGCCAGTCCATCGGCAAAATAAGCTCCGATCATGCCAACGGAATTTGTCACGGCCATCCCTGTAACACTTTTATTAAAGGATGGATCATCAGGTGAAAAAGTCATTAACGCCATAAAGCCAAACACAGTGAAGGCAAGCGCAACCACTCCAAAAAAATCTCTGATCAATATAGGTACTGTTTTTTCTTCACTCATGGGTCACAATTCTCGGGTTGGTTTGAGTTATCAATCGATGCGTGGTGTTCTGGAAAACGTTATCACGTTGCCAGTTTTCATCATCTTTATCGGGGCAGTCGAGGTTGTAGTGCAAACCCCGGCTTTCTTTTCGCGTCAAGGCTCCCTGAATGATCAACTGCGCCGTGATGGCGATGTTTCTCAGCTCCAGAGTGTCCTTGGTAATTTTAAAGTTCCAGTAATATTCCTGAATCTCTTCCAGTAGCAATTGAATGCGGCGCTCGGCCCGCTGAAGACGCTTGTTGGAGCGGACAATGCCGACATAGTTCCACATCAACCGGCGGATTTCGTCCCAGTTATGCGATACCACCACAGATTCGTCACTGTCGACCGCACTGCCAGGATCCCATTCCGGAATTCTCTCCAACTGGTTTTTTGAATATGTTGGTTCTTTTAATAAGTTCACCGCCTTCTCCACCGCACGGTGCGAGAGCACCAGCCCTTCAAGCAAAGAGTTGGAAGCCAGCCGGTTTGCACCATGCAGGCCAGAGAAACACACCTCTCCGCTGGCAAAAAGCCTTTTGATATTAGTCTGACCGTTGGCGTCCACCACCAGTCCGCCGCACATATAATGCGCCGCCGGGACCACCGGTAAAGGCTCGCGCGACATATCGAAACCATATTCCAGACAGGTTTTATAAATATTGGGGAAACGTTCGCGAATGCGATAACCCTCAAGATGCGTGGTGTCCAGCAAAACGTAGTCGTCGCCGCTCTTTTTCATTTCGTAGTCAATGGCCCGTGCCACCACATCACGCGGAGCCAGGCATCCCAGGGGGTGGCAGTTCTCCATGAATGTGTCGCCATTTTGCAGGCGCAGGATTCCCCCTTCGCCCCTGACGGTTTCCGAAATGAGAAACGATTTCGCTTTTGGGTGAAAAAGACAGGTCGGATGGAACTGGAAAAACTCCATATTGGCGATTTTGGCTCCGGCCCGGTAAGCCACCGCAATGCCATCGCCGGTCGCCGTATCCGGATTGGATGTGTAGAGATAAACCTTGCCCGCGCCACCGGTCGCCATAAGAGTGACCCGCCCGACCATCGTCTCCACCTTTTGTGTGCGGTGGTTCAATACATAGAGTCCCAACGCCTCGTCATCGGAACCTCCCGGCTCAATTTTTTCTTCAAACCGGGCTCGGGTGATGAGGTCGATAGCCATGTGGTGCTCAAAAATCTCGATATTGTCCTGGGCATGAACCGCCTCAATGAGGGTGCGTTCAATCTCCCAACCGGTGAGGTCGTTCGCGTGCAGAATGCGGCGTTTGGAGTGCCCTCCTTCTTTTCCCAAATCGAATTCGGCACCGCGACCGCGGTCAAAATTGGCTCCAAGATCGATCAACTCACGAACCCGTGCAGGACCTTCGCGGCAGGCGATGCGCACAAAGTCTTCGTGGCAGAGTCCGCGACCCGTTTCCATCGTGTCCTTAACATGCAGTTCGAACGAATCGTCCTCCGCCATCACCGAGGCGATCCCGCCCTGGGCATATTTGGTGGCCGATTCCTCCAGCGCGTCCTTGGTGATGATGCCGACCGACCCGAACTTGCAAACCTTGAGCGCAAACGTCAACCCAGCCACACCAGAACCAATAACAATGAAATCTTTCTCAATAGCCATACCTGGATTATATCGAATTACTCCTTTAAAATCAACCGGCTATCGGTCGTGCGACCGGAGGCAGATAGCAATGGCTTAATCTTGGAAACAATGGTTATCTCGGCTTAATTGGGCTCTTGCTCATTAGACCCACGCCTAGTGGTAGGCATCTCTACAGGGAATTTCGTGTTGGGTTCTATATCGAAATTACTTGTATTTCTGATAATAACGTCTCAGGTTGTTTTCCGCCTCGATGGTTTTTTCAAACTGGGCTCCCATTTGGCTGGACAGCAAGCGCACAGCGGTTTCCGTGTGAATAATAGTCCTCGCCCCATTTTCAACCTGGTGGTAAAGCTCTCCCAGTTTAAAATGAACTAAAGAGCCTTCGGGCTGGAATCGAAGCGCATGGTTGTATTCGGCGATGGCTTTTTCAGGCTGTCCTGATTTCTGATAAGCAGAAGCCAGATTGGTCCGGGCACGAAAAAAATTAGGATTGATTCTCAGGGCTTCCGAGAAATGTACTATTCCTTCCCGGGTACGTTCACGGTCGACCAGGGCAACCCCCAGGTTATTGTGCGCGACCCTGTTATTGACGGTGGCCTTTACCGCATGGTCAAAAAGTGTGACGCTGTTTTTCCAGTGTTGAACCTGAAACCACGAACCTATGCCCAGGAGAAATATGACCAGGCCGACAGCGGCGATAAGTCCGGACTTCCCGGAATCAAAAACAACACACAGATCCCTCACTCCCCACACAAAAATAATAAATAATCCGATGAGGGGTACATAGGTATATCTGTCCGCCATCGAAAATTCACTGGCGGTAATAAACCCGACAGCGGGGAACAACATAATGAGGTACCACCCCCACCCTAATATCAGATAGGGCCGTGTCCGCGCCGCTTTCACCGCTAAAACCGTTAGGACAACAATCAACAAGCCCGCCCCCATTCCCGCCCAGAGAGAAACGGTCTCCGGACCGGGAGGGTAAATGACGGATAAATTATCGGGCCAAAGGGTTTTCCAAATGTATGCGATATAATGGGTCAATCCGCTCAGGATGCGGGAACCGAAAGGAACCTGCGACACGGGTATCATGACTCCCGTATAAACGTAACCCCAATAACTGATAGAGGCCAGGGCCATAGAAAGACCGAAAAACGGAAGTTTTTCGAGAGCCAGTTTCCAAAATGTTTCAATCTTCCGTCTCCCCTGCAGGCCCGGCTGGCCATACCGGTTTGCGGGCCAGTAATCTATCAAGAGAAGGACGAGCGGTAAAGTCACCAGGGTCATCTTTGAAAGGAGCGACAAGGCAAAGGCCAGGATGGCCGCAAAGTACCACCTCCGCTTTCCGCACTCCACGTAACGGACAAAAGCGCCGATCGTCAAAAAAACAAAGAAGGCGCATAATAGTCCCTTGCGTTCCGCGACCCAGGCAACAGACTCGACATGCAGGGGATGCACGGCAAACAGAACCGCGACACAGATACTCGGCCAAACTTCGCGGGTCAATCTTTTCAAAATCAAAAACACCAACATCGTGTTGGCACTGTGAAGCAGAAAATTGGTTAAATGAAACCCGGCCGGATTGAGCCCGAAAACTTCCCTGTCCAACATCAAGGATATCCACGCAAGGCTCTGGAAAAAGTTCTCCTCGACCTTTACAAAGGCCCAAATAATCCCTTCAAAGGTTATCCCGTTACGAACGTACAGGTTACTGACATAAAGATAATCATCGTAGTTAACAAAATCATGGAAGATAGTCTGCCAAAACAACGCAAAGTTTACCAACACCAGCAACAGGCAGGTTATGAGAGTGGAGGGTTGACGATAACTTGAAACCATAGGCGGAAAAAGCAGAAATTATTTAATTAAAGCCTTTCAAGGTAGGAGTCGTTATCCCCTTACTAAGCAGAAAGGGCCAAGGAATATTATCACCACCCCACGCCTAATTGGAAGGAAGTTGCAGGCCCGGGCGAAGGGAGATAATCCCTTCTTTGTATT
>DODH01000304.1 GCA_003545625.1 Nitrospina sp. | reverse complement strand
GTTCTTTTGCCGTTGCCGGCATAATCTGGCCCAACCCCATCGCACCACGCGGACTTTTTGCGTGTGGATCAAAAGCGGATTCCGTTTGAATCAATTTTTGAAATAGCCCTTCAGGAATACCATTTTTAACAGCCATACGAACGGTCAATGCCTTAAGAGATTGATTGTCCCAATTTCCCCCGTCCTCCATTTTTTTTACTGTCTCATATGACTGCATGACCCGTCTGGAATTGATGGAGGAACTGAATGTTTCTCCGGTATTGACTGTAATACCTTTTAACTTGAGTAGAGCTTTTGAAAGGGCAAGAGGGTCGATACCCGTTGCAGAATTCCCTCCTGCAGGGCTCCAGGCCTGAATCATATTCAGTTGATGTTTGACCAGAATAGAATAAAAAGGGTCGGAATACCCCGTATTCATACTCTTCTCAGCCTTAAAAAGACGACTAACGGAATCCAATTTATTTAAACTTTGCAGATAAAGACTCGTGTTCACACAAAAACCTCAAGACGAATTATTGACACTTTTACCTTTGTTTCCATAGAACAGCAAACCGCATGCCAAATATGCTTTTCAGTTCCGCAAAGTATTGAGATAAAGGACCGTTGCACAGAAAAATATATTCTAAAAAATTTTGTATTTACAAGAACTCTTATGATAATATCGAATTACCAATATTAATAAATATTGCACAGCTACGCTTGTAAGTAACAAACTGACCTATTCAGGCTCGGGGAGACCTGGATATTCCAAGAACTTGTGGGGGTGTTTTTTGGATATCCAAGATTTACTCGATGATGATATTTCTATTGCCTCTCTTCCCAGGGTCTACCACCAATTTCAAGAAGCGATGTGCGACAAAAACACTTCCTTTACTGAAATTGGGGAAATTATTATTCATGACAGTGGCCTGACAGCCCGATTACTAGGAATCGTTAATAGTGCTTATTATGGATTTCCGGCCAAAATCGAAAAGATTTCCCATGCCATCGGTTGGATTGGAACCGATGATCTGAGTAATCTCTTACTATCCACAGTCGTCATAGATAAGTTCAAATCTATTCCCGATTCGGTGATCAATATGGAATCTTTCTGGCAGCACTCCACCGCCAGTGGCCTGATAGCCCGAGAGCTTGCTTCCTATACAGAGACTCTGGAGCCGGAGAAATATTTTATTGCAGGAATGCTTCATGATATTGGTCAGATTGTTTTATGCAAAAAACTCCCTGAATTGACCTTGAAAATTCTACTGGATAACCAAACCCAACCCAAGCAACTGCATATTGCAGAGTTTGAAGAATTGGGGTTCGATCATGCAGAATTAGGCGGAAGGCTTCTGGAAAAGTGGAATCTTTCTGAATTTCATGTGGAAATAACGACATTCCATCATGACCCCAACCGTGCCCCTAATTATTCTTTGGGAGCGTCTATTCTTTATTTTGCAGATATTCTGGCTAACACCATGAAATTAGGAAGTAGCGGGGAAAGTACCGTCCCTCCTGTAATAGACGAGGAGGCGTGGGAGAGAATCCAACTGCCTGAGGAAATAAGGCTCACTGATTTAAAGGAGAAAATATATAAAGCCTACGATGAAACAGTGGGTCTTTTTCTTCAGGTCGCTTAATTTTCGTTGCATAAAGTTTGCGCCTACAGGGGATTACTTACCCCTACTTATGTATTCCGCAGATTCAAGCTAGTCCCACCGCACGGGCCTGCTGATCTGCCAGGTAGGAACTGCGCACAAGAGGCCCTGCTTGCACATGGCTCAGACCCATCGATTCGCCAATTTCCTTATATTCTACAAAACGGTCTGGATGAATGAACTCGATGACCTCCATGTGAGCCGGAGTAGGCCGGAGATATTGTCCGATCGAAAGGATTTGGCACCCGGCTTCGACAAGATCCCTCATGGCCTGAATCACTTCCTCCCTTTTTTCTCCTAGACCCAGCATAAGTCCACTCTTAACGATAACACCACTGGTTTTTGCCGCCGTTCGCAGGGTTCTGAGGGACCATTCATAACGACATTGCGGACGCACTTGCCTTTGCAGAGACTCCACCGTTTCAAGATTGTGGGCCAGCACATCGGCACGGGCTTCGCACACCTGCCGGATGAGCCCTCTATCCCCCTGAAAATCCGGAATCAACGCTTCGATTTTAATCTCAGGGCAACGGCCTCTAATCGCAGCAATTGTTTTAACCCAATGCCCTGCCCCACCGTCCGGTAAATCGTCACGATCCACAGAAGTTATGACCGCAAATTTCAAACCCAACCGCGAAAGCGATAGAGCAACCTTATCGGGCTCATCCGGGTCAGGCAAATTAAGGTGACCTGTGGGGACATCGCAAAACCGGCAGGCACGGGTACAGGAGTCTCCCAGAATCATGAAGGTCAGGGTTCCCGCGTCCCAGCAGGTACCTATATTGGGGCACGATGCCGATTCGCAAACCGTGTTCAACCCGGTTTCCTTTAAAAGGGATTTTAATTGAAAAAAAGTACGGGTTCTTGGAAGCCGGGTTTTCAACCAGTGAGGCAACCTTTTATGTTGATGATTTTTCGTTGCGTTGGACATTAAATTTAGAAGGCCACTCGGCGTGGGACACTCGCAGAAATTT
>DODH01000023.1:3281-3560 GCA_003545625.1 Nitrospina sp. | reverse complement strand
AAGCCCTCACCGATGATTTCGTTAAAAGACGAAAATCCTACAAAAAACTTCCCGGTCGTCACACTCCTTTTTTTGCTACTAAACCTCAGCGTGTTTGTTTATGGGTTCAACCTTCCTGTCCATCCCAGCGTGCTTTATGCAGACTACGCCCTCATTCCATACCAACTTGTTCACAGCCCTGTTAGCGCTTATCCTACCGTTTATACATCCATGTTTTTGCATGCGGGAATCTGGCATCTGGGAGGAAACATGCTATATCTCTGGATTTTTGGGAATAAT
>DODH01000023.1:0-2975 GCA_003545625.1 Nitrospina sp. | reverse complement strand
TATCTCTGGATTTTTGGGAATAATATTGAGGATGTTCTGGGAAAATTTCGCTTCATCCTGTTTTATTTTGTCTGCGGCACTATCGCGGCACTGGGGCATATCGCTACCGACATGAACTCACAAATTCCCATGGTTGGAGCCAGTGGCGCGATATCAGGGATACTCGGGGCTTATCTGATATTGTTCCCTTTCGCCCGAATTAAAACCTTTATCTTTCTCGGGTTTTTCTGGACCATCGCACGAATTCCAGCCATCGTTTTACTACTCTTCTGGATTGGCCTGCAAATTTGGAACAGTGCATCAACCGGTGCAGGAGGAACGGCCTGGTTCGCCCACATCGGAGGCTTCATTGCGGGAGTCCTACTCATCCTGCCGTTCAAACATATTCGCTTAGCGAGTGAACATGGAAATCAGTAATATCACCACCAGTGCCACGAAAAAAACCCATATCACCATGAACACCTTCGATCCCATGCTGGGATAATTTGGCACAAGCGATTTCTGGCAATGCGGACAAACCGGGGCTGGCGGAGAAAAATCTTTTCCACAATATACACAAGTTTGCATTTTCTTTCTACGCTCCGGGTTCTTCCTGGATTCTTAATCGCACCAGATTCAAAGCGGCCTGCGCTGCACGCTCTTTGTTTCGGCCGCGGTCATGCGTGAAGACAAATTTCCTGCAATGCGTGCCCAACCGGTCATGCACCGCAATATAGGTCAAACCAACAGGCTTGAGGTCACTGCCTCCGGAGGGTCCTGCAATTCCTGTTACAGAAACCCCAATATCAGCTCCGGTCACACGGCAAACCCCTTGGGCCATGGCCTCGGCTACCGGCTCACTTACCGCGCCAAACTCTTCAATCAGCCGCGGCTCCACTCCCAGGCGATCCATTTTGGCTTCGTTGCTGTAGACCACAAACCCTTCCTTATAATAATCCGAACTGCCTGAGATCTGTGTCAGGCGATGCCCGATCAACCCCCCCGTGCAAGACTCGGCCGTAGCCAGAGTCAATGATTTTTCCCGCAACAAATCGCCGACCTTCTCTTCAAGCGTCTCTTCATCCTTCCCATAAATATAACGGGACAAGCGTTCCGCCAGAAAACTTTCCGCCTCATCCAGACGTTGCTCCCCTTCCTGTTTAGACTCAGCCAACACCGAAATGCGAATCCGAACACCCAGATATGAAGGCAAAGAGGCTATCGTTGCTTTTTCCTGTAATGCTTCTAACGGTCCCACTTTTTCCCACAAGTCCGCTTCAGTAAGTCCGGTAGTTTTTATCAAACGGTGCAGAAAAATTTTATTCCCGTGGCCGGCCATTTCTGGAGCAACATATTTTTCGAACAAATATTGCATCTCCAGAGGAACACCCGGCAAGGAAAACAAAATACTGTTTCCCTTCAGCATCTTAAATCCGGGAGCGGTGCCTTTTTCGTTATAGAGGATTTCCGCTTTCTCAGGCACCTCATACTGGCTTCTCACGCTTTCAGGAATCTTTCGCCCCCGGGCCTGGAACATTGCTTCCAGCATTCCGGCCACTTTGGCGTCTTTTTTCAAACCACACTCAAACACTTTGAGCAGAACAGATTTGGTGATGTCGTCATGCGTGGCTCCCAACCCTCCGGTCAGAATAACCCAGTCCGAACGTTGCAGAGCAAGTTTTACGCAATCCTCAATGACAACAGCCGAGTCACCCACAGTAGTTATACGGGAAACCTCTATTCCCAAATCATGAATCTGCTCTCCCAAAAACTGCGAGTTTCGATCCAGGATCAAGCCGCTGATTACTTCATCCCCAATCACCACCAGTTCCGCACAAGGCACTTTAGAGTCGCCAAAGATCATGAGACACCCAAGTAAAACAACATTTATATTCAGACATTCTACCTTTCATGACGTCCCAGTACGAGGGAAATGGTGAGTAGTAAATATTGCAATTTACCCTTGACTCTGTACTATAGTACAGGGTGTAGATTCATTATAAGGAGTAATAAATGAAAACGATGACACGGGGTGAATTGGCAAAGGAGTGCGGGGTAAATATCGAAGCGTTACGGTATTACGAGAAAAGGAGACTGATCGATCCCCCAATGCGTTCCGAAATTGGGTACCGACTCTATTCCAAGGAAGACGCTGCCAGGATTCGTTTTATCCGGAACGCGCAAAAGTTGGGATTTACTTTAAATGAGATTCTGGAACTTTTGAAATTGCGGGTTAATAAAAATGAAAGTTGTGAATCGGTCTTGAAAAAAACGAAAAAAAAACTGAACGAAGTGGAACAGAAAATTAGAGGCCTTAAATCCATGAAAAAAGTTTTAAAAAAAATGATTCACCGATGCGAAGAATCCACACTCACCAGCGACTGCCCAATCTTAGGCAGTTTCGAATCGGGGCGAGAGCTGTAAAAGGCTTTCTCTTTTTAAAGTGCGAGATATCAGTTTTGGTTTCGAATGAAGATTAGATTCTTCAAACCAAAGTTTAAATAAAATTAACGGTTAGATAGGAATTACTGACTTAAATAAAAATCTTGCTTTTGGGAGGGAACCATGGATAACACGAAAATTAACCAGGAAATCACATCAGCTTTTGGGCTTGATACACCCCCGATAGCGATGTCTTTTGTTAATGATCAACCGCAGGGAGTGGAATCTATTGAAGGGGAATTCCCCTCGTTTTGTACCTTTTGGCGTATCGCCGAAGAAAAAACGTTCTATGCACCGGCGGATAAGCATTTTAACTGTCCCATAGGGGCCATGGTGTTGGGATTCGAGATGCCCAAAGAGGTACAGGAACAACTGGGTGGTCTGGTTAAAAAAATGTGTGAATGTTCTTACCTGTCAGAGGATGAGCCCGCAAATATCCCCACCCTTACAGAGAAAAAAGCTGGCGTGGTTTATGGACCTTTAAAAGATTTTCCGGTGGAACCCGAATTGCTCTTGATGTGGTTGAAACCTTCACAAGCAATGATTTACAACGA
>DODH01000065.1:4332-4718 GCA_003545625.1 Nitrospina sp. | reverse complement strand
AAATCCTCGCCCCGTTGAAACTAAGGGCAAAGAAGTTGGCGCAAAGGGAGGGGAAGAAGGATCCCCTGCCTGGATGGCTACGTTTGCCGATATGATGTCCCTGCTTTTAACTTTTTTTATTCTTATGTACGCTATTGCATCTCAAAACACAGCAAGGGTATTGCATGAAGTCTTAGGGATAGAGGAAAAGAGCCTTGGCGTTATTGATCTTATAGACGAGATCACAATTAAGAAAAGCCTTCAAGAGTTGACAGGTCTAAACAATCCAAATATACTAGATGATATGGATGATATTGCAGAAGATTCTGCTATGGCAGTTGATACCAACGAAGCCAAGGTTGTAGTCCGGGTTCCCGGGGCAAACCTCTTTAAACCAGGCCAAGCGG
>DODH01000065.1:3211-3951 GCA_003545625.1 Nitrospina sp. | reverse complement strand
GTACCCGGATTACAAGATCCACATACAGGGGCATACCGATGACGATCCCATTTCCACGGAAAGGTTCCCCACCAACTGGGAGCTATCTGCCGCCCGGGCTACTGCGGTGCTGAGATATTTTTTTGATAAAGGGGTAGAGCCCGAAAAAATGACCGCAACGGGTTATGCCGACACGTTTCCCTTGGCCTCTAATGACACCGACCAGGGAAGAACCATAAACAGGAGGGTTGAATTTGTTCTGGAAAAAGAAAACTAAAGAAACGGAGAAAAAGCTTTTTACAAGTACTAGTGGAACCAGAGGTACATTCAGGGTTTATCCTTCCAAGGAGAACCCGATCCTCCTCAAGGTGGGAGGTACAAGCCTCAATGCGGTGGATATCAGTGCTGGTGGTATATCCTTTGATAACAAGAATTTCAAATTGGGTGCAACCTACTCTATGGAAATGGTTTTGCCACAGGGAAGAGGTACCTTTAATGCTAAAACCGAAATCCTCAAAATTGACGATACGGAAGTCTGCCGTTGCAAAATAATTGGTTTAAGCCCGGACGAGGAAGACGGAGTCCATGCTTATATTTTGGATCGCCAAAAAGAGGAAATAGCCCAAAAGAAACACCGATCTCTCTAAAAAAAGGTGTTTAACAAGATATCGGTGACACCCTGTTTTAACACCTTTTTTCTTGCCAAAAACATGCCTCATAAAAGATATGAGCATTGAAAACCCTCCCCCCTCTTTTTCTCA
>DODH01000065.1:0-2911 GCA_003545625.1 Nitrospina sp. | reverse complement strand
AGAACCCAGAACCCCCCCCCCTCTCTTTTTCTCAAGACTGGTGCGCCAAAGACCTGGAATTAATCAACCATATAGAAGTGTTCCAGCACAAACCCGCCATACTCAAGAAAGTTGAAAATCGTCTAATCAAGCTTAAAGAAGCCATGGTTGAAGAATTGGTTTCCTGTGCTCCCCAATTACCACCGGGAACAGATATTGAAAAAGGACAAATTGCCAGAGGTGAAAATAATAACGGGTTTCCCTTTTTATCCCTGGATATCCCACAGAACTTTTCCAAAACCACAATGTTTACCTATCGAACCCTCTTCTGGTGGGGGCATTATCTTGGATTTTCCCTGATCTTGAAAGGCGATAAACTAAAAACATATTTTCAGCTCTTATCCGCTGTTCGCAACGAACCCGCCCTTCAGAATGTCTACCTCTCCTTAACCCCCACCCCCTGGGAATGGCGCTTGGAAGAAAAATATTTCACGCCGGTTGGCAACATTCCCGAACAGGAGTGGTCTGACAAAATAAACCTTTTAGATCACATGAAAATTATGCGGGTTTATTCTATCGTAGATGAGTCCTTTAAAGAATTGGATTGGACACAGGCCGGAATAAGTTTCTGGAGAGACATGACCCCGATTTCTTTAGGCTAAACGCTTGAACAACCCCCCCCCTACTAGCGTGGAAGGCAATAAGTCGATTCCCATTAAGCAATCAAATATCTTTGCCCCTTTAACTATAGTTCGCCAACATTTGCATCCCCCCCTTTCATAGGGAGGGATTGGGGGAGGCTTGGCTTTTCCTGCCTGGACACAGGACAAAAATATTTCAACCTCGTCTTTTTTGCACGTATACCAATGGGTGTTTCCAAAGGATTTTGCTGGCAGGGATCAACCTCAGTTTTCCGGAACTTGCCAAATCTTTAAATAACAAGACATGATGCAGAGACTGGGCAATGGGGGAAGTCTCACTATCCGGGATGTGCAAGGGAGTTGGCACCATAAATACTTTTCTCCTACTGCCTCCATCCAGAGATTCTTTTTGCATCCACTTACCTAAAAATGGCAGTTCTTTTTGAACACCCACTGCATAAATATTTTCCAATGCCGTCCCTTCCGTTTTTGAAAAAACCGCCAGACAATCTAGCGGTAACAAAGAGGTTTGAAAAGCACTTTCGATTCTCACCCCGTAGCACAACCCCGGCAGTTCCATTGGCGGTGATATTCTGATACAATTGTCAGAATGAAAAATCTTTTCTCCCCTCTCAGGGCCGGGCTCCCACCCTTCTCGGCCGGAGGAAAATGAGACCAGGGGAATCGAAATCTTGTTCTTCATAGCTTGTTTCTGTAAGACCGTCCCTAATTTTCCGGACAAAACAGATTGAGAAGGGCGCTAACCCTGATTAATAATTCCAGCTGATTACAGCTAGTAATTTTCCATGAACGAATCCAGTTACCAAGAGGCTCTAAATTATCTCTATAGTCTTACACAAAGCGGCATTAAACTTGGACTTAAAAATACCGCCCGGCTTCTTCAACATTTTGGTGATCCCCAATTAAAAATACGCACCATTCATATCGCTGGCACCAATGGTAAAGGTTCCACTGCGGCGATAACGGAATCCATTTTAAGAGCATCCGGATATAAGGTGGGGCTTTATACCTCACCACACTTGCTGGATTTTCGCGAGCGCATACAAACCAACCGCAGAATGATCGAAAAACAGCAAACGTTTGATTTGATCACCAGGATTAAATCCGCAGTGGAAAAGATAAAAATCCCCATCACATTTTTTGAGTTTGGAACTGTTTTAGCCTTTCTTTATTTTAATGAGCAAAACACCGATATAAATATAATTGAAGTCGGGCTGGGTGGAAGGTTGGATGCCACCAATCTTTGCCAAGCCGAAATATCCATTATCACCTCCATATCCCGGGACCATACCCAATATCTTGGAGAAGATCTGAAGCAAATCGCCTTTGAAAA
Source organism: Nitrospina sp. (assembly GCA_003545625.1). The sequence continues at coordinate 937 of DODH01000065.1, read as the reverse complement.
GGCTTGCATTATAAAGGAAAGCGGTACAGTTTTTGCTCATATCCCTGATGAGGAGCTGTTTGACGTTGTCAACAATTTGGCCGAAAAGCGTTCGGCAGACCTTTACCGTTTGGGAGTGGACTTCCGAGTGGCTCCCGAAGCCGGAAATGAAGGAAAAAATATCTTTAGTTTTAAATGGGGCTCCTTGGTTTTAAATAACCTGACTCTGGCCCTTACAGGCAGTTATCAAAGGGATAACGCAGGGTTGGCCCTGTCCGCTTGCTTAAAACTAAAGGAACACGGGCTTAATATTGAGGAAAAGCACCTCAGAATGGGACTGGAAACGGTTTCCTGGGAAGGTCGGCTGGAAAAGGTTTTTTCGCACCCGACAGTGGTTTTGGATTGCGCCCATAATGAAGAAAGTGTCAGAAATATGACGCTGGAGTTGCGTAAAAACTTTAAGTTTTCTCGCTGTTTTATTGTTTTGGGGCTGATGCAGGATAAGAAGATTGATGAAATCATTAAAATTTTAAGCCCATTGGGGGATCATTTTTTCCTGGTACCGGTCAACCCCCCCCGGGGAGAAGCGCCAGATAAACTGGCCGAGAAGCTAAAAATTTACAATAAACCATCGCGGGTTTTTGAGAATGTTTCCAATGCGTTACAAGCTGTAAAACAAATTGCTAGCCAGAACGATCTGATTTGCATCACAGGTTCCATATTTCTGGTTGCGAAAGCCAAAGAATGTTTTAACGATGAAAATATTTTTTCTAATTCTGGGAATGCTCTTCTCTCTGACGAGTGAATCCTATTCCAATGACAAAGGTGAATTGGGAATAAGATTCTCCCAATCTGGTCAGGAAGAAGCCCGAAGATCCCCTGAATTGGCTAAGAGAATACCAAGTCCGAAGTCGCGTAAAATACCTGCTTGGTTTTGGGCCAATGGAAAACCTCTATC
>DODH01000250.1 GCA_003545625.1 Nitrospina sp. | reverse complement strand
TTGCAGGAGAATTAGACCGATGAGTACCAACGGTACTCCTAAAGAAAAATTCACCTTTGCAAATATGGAAAAAGTGAAAAAAATTCTCTCTCAGTATCCAGATAAACAATCGGCTACTTTGCCTTTGCTGCACCTGGCCCAATCAGAGCAAGGCTACATTTCCGGCACAGTGGTTAATACAGTAGGCGGTTTGGTGGATTGTCACCCGGCTGTTGTCATGGACTGTGTTTCATTTTATACCATGTTCTATACGAAACCACAGGGACGCCATATTATTCAGGTTTGTCAGACACTTTCCTGCAGCCTGAATGGGGGTGATGCTTTGGTGGATTGTGTGGAAGATAAATATGGCATCAAACCGGGAGAAACATCGGAAGATGATCGCTTTACTCTCATGAAAGTAGAATGCCTGGGTTCTTGTGGAACAGCGCCGGTTGTCCAAATAAATAAAGATTATCATGAAGACTTGTCTCCAGAAAAATTTGATGATTTGCTGGAATCCCTGTCATGAAAGCGTTTAAACCTGTCCTGACCGAGCATATCAATGAAAAAGAGTGTCATACGCTTTCTTTTTACAAAAGCGTTGGCGGATATAGTGCTTTAGAAAAAGTGCTTAAAATGGATCCGCAGGAAGTTATACAGGAAGTAAAGGATTCCAATCTTCGCGGTCGCGGCGGCGCTGGATTTTCAACCGGTATGAAGTGGGGCTTTATCCCGAAGGACTCTCCTAAACCAACTTACCTGATCAACAACGCAGATGAGAGTGAACCGGGAACTTTCAAGGACCGCTTGCTCATGAATAAAGCACCTCATCAAATGTTAGAAGGGATGATCATAGCGGCCTACGCCATCGGTTGTCAAACCGCCTTCATTTACATTCGCGGTGAGTTCTACAAAGAATTCCAACTTCTGGAAAAGGTCATGGCTGAAGCCTATGAGAACAACCTATTGGGTCAAAATATCTTCGGGTCAACTTACAATCTGGATGTAGTAATACACCGCGGAGCAGGCGCCTACATTTGTGGAGAAGAGACAGGATTGATCGAATCTCTTGAGGGCAAGCGTGGCTGGCCTCGGATAAAGCCGCCATTTCCGGCAATTGAGGGTTATTTGCAATGTCCAACAATCGTGAACAATGTTGAGACCCTTTCCTGCCTGCCCCATATCATCAATCGTGGTGCTGACTGGTTTAAATCCATCGGTCCTGAAAAAGGACCGGGACCGCGCCTCTTTTGTATATCTGGACGGGTTAATAATCCCGGTGTCTTTGAAGAGCCCATGGGTGTCTCTCTTAAAGATTTTATTTTTGACAGGGCCGGTGGTATACCGGATGGCAAGAAATTAAAAGCTGTTTTCCCTGGCGGTTCCTCCTCGGCGATCCTGACGGCTGAGGAAGCCCTGGATGCGAAGATGGATTTTGAAGAATTGGTGGAAAAGGGAAGTATGCTGGGATCGGCCGGTGTCATTGTTATGGATGAAACAGTGGATATGGTGCAGGCTTGCCTGAATATCGCCCGGTTTTATGCCCATGAGTCCTGCGGTCAATGTACGCCCTGCAGGGAAGGTACTGCCTGGCTGGTGAAAATGCTGACCCGTTTAGTTAATGGGAGTGGAACAGCAACCGATATAGACATGATCTTTGAAATAACGGATAACATCGGCGGTCTGATCGATTTTTCAAAGGGAAGTTTTGGCAAGACTATCTGTCCATTTGGTGAGGCGGTGGCCTGGCCGGTGAGAAGTTTTGTTGAAAAGTTCAAAGATGAATTCCTGGAATATTTACCCCGGGAAAAAGTGCTAGCCTGATGCCCCTAATAAAAATAGACGATAAAGAATTTGAAGTTGAAAGTGGTACCACTGTCTTGCAAACAGCCGAGGCCAATGGGATAGAGATCCCCCAATATTGCTATCACCCGGCTCTGGAGATCGTGGGCAGTTGCCGGATGTGCCTTGTGCAAGTGGAAGGAATGCCAAAACTACAAGTATCCTGCAATACCTTTGTTGGGGATGTGCCTCCAGATCGTAAAGTAGAGGGCAAGTATGATATGGTGGTCCATACTCAGAATGATCTCGTGGTCCAGGAGCGAAAAAATATACTGGAATTTCTCCTTTTAAATCATCCTCTCGATTGTCCGGTATGCGACCAGGCTGGCGAATGTTATCTCCAGGACTACTCCTTTAAGTTTGGCAGTGCCCACAGCCGATTCGAGGAAGATAAAAGGGTGCGTCCAAATGAATATCTTGGCTCCCAGATTGTTATTAATCAGAATCGCTGTATTTTATGCAGCCGCTGTGTTCGTTTCACTCAGGAAATATCAGGTACCAGTGAATTATTTGTAGAAGCCCGGGGATATAACTCAAAAATCGCGGTTCTTGAAGACAAGCCTTTAGATAATCTTTTAGCAGGGAATGTGGCAGATATTTGTCCCGTTGGAGCATTGTTAAGCACGGACTATATCCATAAAAACCGCATTTGGAATATGGAGCAAAAACCTTCTGTTTGCCAGGACTGCAGCGTTGGTTGCAATGTAGATGTATTTTCTCAGAAAAATCAGATTTTTCGGTTGACTGCAAGAGAGAATCAAGATGTGAATGGTTACTTCATGTGTGATATTGGACGATATGAATTTCATCGCTTTGAAGAAATCGA
>DODH01000026.1:11676-11904 GCA_003545625.1 Nitrospina sp. | reverse complement strand
TGGAAAAAAAAGCCGACACCGCAACCCAAACCGAATGGAAAACCCTGCAAAAGCTATTGCACCCGGAGAACCTCCGGGGGTAACTGGCAACCCCTCGGCGTGGGGCCAGTGTGCAACAACTCGATCTTCCCCTCCCTTCACAGGGAGGGGCCAGGGGAGGGTTGGGCTAACATTCCGTCAGGAAATCCACATCCCTCCTGACCATCACTGGAGCAGTGCCCCTCATGA
>DODH01000026.1:7786-11396 GCA_003545625.1 Nitrospina sp. | reverse complement strand
GCCCCTCATGAGAGGGGAGGATTAGTTAGTTCCGCCGCTAAAACTCTTTGCTAGCCAGTAAGCTCTGGGTCCAGCGTCACGCTGGCGCTGGCCGGCGGGTGGCAATGATCTCCAGGCCGACAAATTTTATCGACAGGTTTTCTCCCGGAATCTGGCTATAGGCATCGGTTTCATCTTCATACTCGTGAAAATCAAAATGCGAAACATCAAAACCGATTTGGCGGACATCCTGAATCAGGGTCTCGCAAAATTTCTCTTCAATCTCTACCAGTGTTTCAAGATAACCGTGGGTCAGTTTTTTTTTGTACTCCGGGTCGCGGGCGCGTCTTAAAATTTGGCATTCCAGGTCGGTATCCAGAATCAACAAGGAGCCCCCAGGCTCCAGGGCTTCTGCCGCCCAGCGCAGAAATTGCTGGCGCTCTGTTCTTTGCAAATGATGCAGAAACTTGTTGGCAAGAATACACCCATAAGGTTTGCCGAGTGGGCCAGCCGGAAAATCCACATTCAGAACTTCGATGTTCTCCTTTCCCGAGAGTTTTACAAAATGGACCAGTCCTTTAATTATGGAAGGCATATTGTCAGCCAGAATCAACCTGGGGAAGTCCTTGGGCCAGTCATGGATCAAGCGGAATCCTGCAAGCCCCGTCGCCACATCCATCAGGGGAGATTTTAGGTCATGTGGTACCAATTCCATCGGGTTATCCCAAGGGAAGTTCTTGGTCTGGGACAAGTAAAAACTGTAGCTTTCACTCAGCAGGGTGACCCACTCAGGATCATTATAAAAAATCAGGTCATTTTTAATCAGGCTGATCAGCTCATGAAACAAGAAGGAAAACTTTTCATCCAACTGTTCCAGCGGTTGAGATAAAGTGTCCTTGCGAAGGTTGATGTGGATGTGGTCAAAATTCAAAAAAACTGCCGGACGCTCATGCTGAACGTATAACAAGTCTGCAAGATCGATCAATATTTCAGGGTAAACCGTGCGGATAAGCAGGTTAAACATTTCCTGATTTTGCCGGCCCATCGTGGTATCCGGGAACCCCAGCTTTCCGTTCAAATACCGGAAAACAGATTGGACCCGATGAGCCAGTTCCGGGGACTTGGTATGTTCCAAACCGAGAAACTTTCTCCCCACATCTGTAACTAGAGGAAGCTGGTCGGTGGATTTTATAAAAGGGGAGGACATGTTAAATCTTTTCCAAGTTGAATCTAAAGGATTTCTTTATAGCAGGGGCAAAGAGGGGTTTCAACCGCTTAAGTAATATCCACCCTGGGTGTTAGGGCCAATCCCACCCTGCCCGTCCAAGCAAGTAAAAAGTAAGCAAAAGGCAAGGCAGGAGATATGGCACGGCCTGAAAGGTGCTTACGTCCATCAAGGAATAAGCCGAAAATAGGGATCGGAGGCCAAAAATAACAGCTAGCACTTGGGCGAGCATTTTCTTTCCCTTAAGCAGGTAATAGGTCAATAGACCCAAAAGGAGTACAAAAGCAACCAGAGAAAGGATCGCCGATAACCCCAGGTTGAACGGAGGAATAAAAGACATTGCGATAGCCAGATAAACCAGATTCAAACCAAGAAACCCATATCCCGCATGAATGAACTTTCTGGTTCTCAGGTCAAGGGCCTCAATCGTTTGAGTATTTTCGTTTTCCATTTTCAGGGTAAGATGAATTCGTGTTATGCATTTGTCACTGCTGTTGCAGATTCATTTGCAGTATGTTAGCTTCCTGCATTTAGTCTATCATTAAACTATTGTCGGTTACCTTCTCTAAAAAATATGATTTCTGTACAAGAACAACTTAAAACCATTCTCCGGGGCACTGCCGAAATTATCAGCGAAAAAGACCTTGCCGCACTGCTGGCTTCCGGAAAACCCTTGCGGGTGAAAGCGGGGTTTGATCCCACAGCCCCCGACCTGCATCTCGGGCACACGGTTCTCCTGCACAAGATGAGGCAGTTCCAGGAGCTGGGCCATGAGGTCATTTTTTTGATTGGTGACTTTACCGGAATGATCGGCGACCCGACCGGTCGTTCCGAGACTCGTAAAAACCTGACACCCGAGGAAGTTAAGAAAAACGCCAAAACCTATCTCGCGCAAGTTTATAAAATCCTAGATAAAGACAAAACCACGGTAGCCTATAACAGCGAATGGATGAATAAGTTCTCCTCGGTGGAAATGATCGAACTCGCCGCACATTATACCGTCGCTCGCATGTTGGAACGGGATGACTTTCAAAAACGACTCGCCCAAAACCTGCCGGTTTCCATTCACGAGTTGATGTATCCCTTGATCCAGGGGTACGACTCCGTGGCCCTGAAATCTGATATAGAGTTGGGCGGAACGGACCAGAAATTCAACCTCCTGGTTGGCCGGGACCTGCAACGGGCTTACGGGCAAAAGCCTCAGATCGTTCTCACCATGCCTCTGTTGGAAGGAACCGATGGAGTGCAAAAGATGAGCAAGAGCCTGGGCAACAGCATTGGCGTTTTCGATGCCCCGAATGATATGTTCGGAAAAATCATGTCCGCCTCAGACGATTTGATGTGGCGCTACTACGAGTTGTTAAGCCAGGTCAGTGCAGAAGAATTAGAGACCATGAAAAAACAGGCTGCGGCAGGAACCTTAAACCCAAAAAACGCCAAGATGAATTTGGCGAAAGAAATCGTCGCACGTTACCATTCTCCCGAACTCGCGGAAACCGCCCTGACCGAATTTGAAAATGTGTTCAAAAAAAAGAATCTGCCCGAAGACATCCCGGTGGTTAAAGGTTGGGGAGATGATTTACGGGGAATCTGTAATATTCTGAAAGACCACAAAATGACCGACAGCACCTCGGCCGCCCGCCGTCTGATTCAGCAAAGATCTGTAACGGTAAATGGAGAAAAAGTTTCCGATGTTAATCAGAAACTGCCTGGGAACCAGGAATATCTCATCAAAGTCGGCAAGAAACGGTTCCTGAAAATTCAACCGGGATGATGGGAGCGTTTGAACCGGATCGAGTTGCCAATTTCCATATCAATTTTACTTTTCACAACAATCGCAGTCGCGGTTTTCTTTTGCGTGGCGATGACCTTTATTTCGCCCAGCATAAACGGTAGGAGAAGTGTCTTTTCCGGTTTCAAGTTGCCCCAGACATTTTCATGTTTCGGGTCCACTTTGCCCCAGATACCATCCTCAATGTAGGGCATGGAGTAAACTTCGAAATAATCGCCGGGCCTCACCTGGTCTTCCCAGCCTTTATCGATGTAAATAAAATCATCATACATTATGCCTATCTTGTCGCCCTTGGACGCAACAATATAACCCTCGATGGATTTGTCCGTCTGCGAAAACGCCGAAGGCTGAACCTCAAACTTTTTATACGGCGTGAGCAAGTGCCCCGGCTCAACGCTTTCATACGATTTCAACACACGGGCATAAGAAAACTTGTCACCCGGTTGGGTGATCTCAATCACACCATGAATCAGTACCCGATGCCCCATAGGTTTTCCCGGGTGGGACTTTAAGTCCTTGCGCTCATAGCCGGTTCTTCGCGTATACTCTTCCAGTTTCTCTTCTCCCCGCCCTGGTAGAACGGGATGATAGATAAAGCGGTCCAGCGAGTAGAC
>DODH01000026.1:0-7390 GCA_003545625.1 Nitrospina sp. | reverse complement strand
TCCCAGCTTTTGTTCAAACAGTTTGACAACGGTGCCTACTGGAACCAAACTCGAAGCAATAAATCCAGCATTGGCGTATTTCTTCTCCTCTACGGATTTTGTTTTTTGGGAAAAATAAGAACCCCCTACCTTGGCATCTTCTTTGAGATAGGAATACTTGCCGGAAGCTGCCATCATGCCCGGGTTTCTATTTCCCAGAAGCGTGCCCTTTTCGGAGGCAAGAAGCTCCATATCCGGAGTAATCCCAGCCACCTCGTTCTCAAGAGTTACCTTCAAATCATTTCCCCATGCAGGCAGAACCCCAGACGCGCCGGCATGCAAAATCAGAACGAACAAAAACCCCAATGAAATTCGCATCTTCATAAAAGAACTCCGTCTATTACTAATTGAATAGTAATATGTTACACCATTTTTGGCCAAAATTGCAGGATTTTCAAGAAAGCTTCTACATAATATGAGGCGCTCATGACCAAAAACAATTTTTAGAGACCCTCTAGAGCCGCCTTTACCAGTAATCACCAGAATCTGCCCCGGTAGCCTTGAAAGAAAGGGACTTGACATGGGCTCCCTCCGGTGAAATAATCCCCCAAACCTTCCCGTAATATCTCCAGTTGTCTAACCATCTGATTTGGTAGGAGTAAGGCGGGATTTTTCGCATTTTGCAGGATTTTTTTAGGATAGATTCATGAAAAGGACTTTTCAACCCAGTAATATCAAACGAAAACGTGTGCACGGATTCCGTAAAAGAAGTTCTACCGTAGGGGGAAGACGTATATTGGCAAACCGCAGGCGAAAAGGCAGAAAACGCTTGACGGTCTGATCGCGGAGAACCTCCGCAGACAAATTATAATATCTTTATTTTTCGGACAAAGAGTTTTGGCGGCTTGACGAGTCATTGCTCTCTGGCTGCTAGCCGCAGGGGCAACTGACAAGAGCTTTTTCAGCCGAGCCAACTCTTTATTAGCCAGCAAAAGTTATTGCAAACTGAGTCCAGCGAGTTATGCTTATCATTAACCTTCATGCCCCGAATGGGGTATCACGCTGGCGCCGAGTGGATGGGAAATTTCTCTTTCAAAAAAACCGAACGGTTGGCCAAACGGCCCCAGTTTGAAAAGGTCATGGCGGAAGGGGAAAAAAAGCGGGTGGATAGATTATGCACCATCTTTTCCATCCCTAATGGATTAGACAAAAAGAGGTTGGGCATCATCGCCTCAAAAAAGATAGGAAACGCGGTGGCCCGGAATCGGGCGAAACGAAGAATCCGTGAAATTTTTCGCCAAATCAAACACCGCATGGAACCTGCTCTGGACATCGTTGTTATATCTGGAAAAGACATGGTCACGCTTCCCTACGGGGTGATTGAAAAAAAACTTTCAAACACCCTTCTAACCGAAAGCTGAATTCCAAAACCGGATCAAACGCCAGAGCAGCCCATCCTTAAAGCAGGTCTCCATGTTAAACCAGATTTTCCTTAAATTAATTCGTGGATATCAACGGTGGATTTCTCCCCTGTTTTTTCCGGCTTGCCGGTTTTATCCCAGTTGTTCAGAATACGCTGCCCAGGCTTTGCATCGCTACTCTTTATTTAAAGCGGCAGGGCTGATCATCAGCAGAATTTTTAAATGCCACCCCTATCATGACGGGGGAGTCGACCCGTTGAAATAGGGCAACAGCCCGGAATCGGAGATTCAACTTGGAAAACAGATTATTACTCGCCTTTGTTTTATCTTTGGCGGTGTTCGTAGGCTGGGGCTACTTCCTGGCGCAAATACAAGGTCCCCCGCCGGTGAAAGAACCGGGCATGGAGGACTCCTTCGAATCGGCTCGATCGCTTCCGCCTGAAAGCAGGGCTCCGGGTTCAATGCCTTCGGTTTCTGCCCCATCGGAACCCACACAACCCACTACCCAGGTTCCCGTTCCGGTTCCCGTTGATCCATTTCCGGGAAAAGAAGTTCTCATCCAGGTCTCCACCGGGAAAACTCATTTTGTCATTAGCAATCGCGGCGGAGTGATCAAACAACTGCAATTGCCGCGGTTTAACGATGATAGTGGAGAGATCATTGACTTGATTGATAATCCCGATCACCTGACACCGGCACTGGCTCTTCGGGCCAACGATCCTGAAGTGACGGCGATTCTGCAACACGCACACTACGAACCTTCGACAACTTCCATCGTTTTGAGCGAATTCAATCCTGAGGGACGGCTGACCCTGACTTTGAACCACTCGTCCGGATTGCAGGTCACTCGAACTTATGTCTTCCACTTCAACGATTACATGGTGGAAATGGATACGCAGATCTCCGCCCCGTCCATGGCTTCCAGGAACCTGCAATACCAAGTGGTGTTGGGACCAGGCATGGGAGGAAAAATTTCCTCGCAAACAGATTACATCGTCTTTTCCGGCGCAACCGTATTTGCCAATAATGAGCGCATCGAAAATCCACCTGAAGACATCACCAGTACGTCCTACTTCAAGGGAGACTTACAATGGGTATCCTTCCAGAATAAATACTTCGGGTCGGCTCTCATTCCCCAGCAGGGCACCAAATCCGGCGTCGTGTTCAAAGAAAAAGACCAGGCCTTTGTCGGACTGGAACTCGAATCCGTTCAATCCGCCGCCAGTGCCCAACATTTGTTTTATGCCGGCACCAAGGAACTGGAAATCCTGGAAGACAAAGGCCACAAACTGGTAAGGATGATCGATTACGGTTGGTTCGGCAACAAGTTCGCGTTTCTGGTCAAACCGCTCCTCAAAGTTCTGGCTTATTTCTACGGGCTCACCGGCAACTATGGCTGGTCGATCATCTTCATGACCTGCATCATTAAGTTACTGTTTTTCCCGCTGACCCATAAAAGCTTCAAGTCCATGAAAGGAATGCAGAAGGTTCAGCCTTACGTAAAAATCATTCAGGAAAGAAATAAAGACGACCGGAAGAAAATGAATGAAGAAATGATGGAACTGTACAAAAAACACAAGGTGAACCCGGTCGGCGGGTGTTTGCCCATGCTGTTGCAGATTCCCGTATTTATCGCCCTTTATCATGCGCTGTTCTTTTCCATCGAGCTTCGCGGTGCCCCGTTCATGGGTTGGGTCACCGACCTTTCCGTTGCCGACCCCTATTACGTTTTTCCCGTGCTCATGGGAGCCACCATGTTCGTGCAACAAAAACTGACTCCATCCATGGGCGACCCCATGCAACAGAAAATCATGATGTTCCTCCCCATTGTCTTCACCTTCCTGTTCCTTACGTTTCCGGCAGGACTCGTCATCTACTGGACGGTTAACAACATCCTGACCATCTCCCAGCAATACTACATCTACTACGTCGCCAAAGACTAGTGGAGTACCTCCACAGGTAACTTGCAATAGCGTTTGCTGGCTAGCAAAAAGTTGTCTCGGCTTTAACGGGTGCTTGCACATTGGGCGCAGGGCCAGCACGTCTTCGCGAGCCACAAAGTGGCGCGGCGATCCAGTCTTTCTGGATTGCTTCGCTCTACTCGCAAAGACGGCTAAGTCCTCTCGCTAGGTGTGGAGACTTTTGCGAATAGAATTATTTCTGGTAAGGTTAATTACTATGAACGACACCATCACAGCCATTGCCACGCCTCCCGGTGAAGGCGGACTCAGCATCATCCGCATAAGCGGCGAAGACGCGTTATTCATTGCGCTACGGCTTTTTCATCCGGCCATAGGAGAAAAGGTGAAGGAGCTTGCTCCTCAAAAAGTTTTGTTCGGCGAAATCCGCGATCCGGGCAAAGGACAATGTGTGGATGAAGTCCTTCTCACATTTTTTAAAGGACCAAAAAGTTATACTGCCGAAGATGTCATCGAGATCAGCGCCCACGGCGGGTCATTGATCACCGCAAAAATCCTGCAACTGGTTTTGGCCCAGGGAGCCCGGTTGGCAGAACCGGGGGAGTTCACCCGCAGAGCCTTCATCAACGGCAGGCTCGACCTGACCCAGGCCGAAGCCGTAGCCGATGTCATCGAATCCTCCTCCGACAAAGCGTTGAACTCAGCCATGGCGCAACTCAAAGGCGGACTCTCCAAACGGCTCAACACCCTGCACGAAAATCTGCTCTCCGCCCAGGCCCAGTTGGAAGCCGCGATAGATTTTTCAGAAGATGGCCTCACCTTCGAGTCACGGGAAACCACACAAAAAAATATTCAACAGGTCGAGACCGAACTGAGAGAACTGGTTGACTCTTTTCGCCAGGGGCGAATCGTGCGGGAAGGAATGCGCGTCACCCTCGTTGGTAAACCCAATGTCGGGAAATCCAGCCTGCTCAATGCCTTGTTACAAGAAGACCGCGCCATCGTCACTCCCATAGCAGGAACCACCCGCGACACCCTGGAAGAACGCACCCGTATCAAAGATATCCATATCGTCATCATTGATTCGGCGGGACTCCGCGCTAAGCCGGAACTGATCGAAAAAAAAGGCATGGAAAGAACCCGGTCAGCACTGGAAAAAGCCGACCTCGCATTGGTAATATTCGACACCTCACAACCGCTGGACAACAACGACAAACTGTTAATGCACGAAGTGGGCGAAAAACCCAAACTGGTGGTGCTCAATAAATCCGATCTCCCGGCCTCATGGCAACCGGACAAAATCAAAGATTTTCTGGCAAACGAAAAACCGCTCACCCTGTCCGCTAAAACTCTGAACGGATTCGACTCCCTCAAAGAAGCCCTCTACCAAAAAGCCATCGGCGGAGAACGGGTTGGGGAATCCCTCATCATCACCCGCGAACGCCACCGCGATCATCTACACCAAGCCGCCCACGCGTTACAAAACGCGGGGAAAAGTCTTAGTGAAGGCTATTCAGAAGAACTCGTAGCCGTAGACGTCACCCTGGCCATGGAACATCTGGGAATCATACTAGGCAAAACTTTCGAAGAAGACCTGCTCGATAAAATCTTCGGCCAATTCTGCATCGGCAAATAGCCCCTTAGCAGGGGCAGGCAGTGCGGCGGCAGACGCTCGCTTCGCTCCCGAGCCGCTAGAGGCGTGGGGCCAGCACTGCATTACCCTAAAAGCGGACAGGATACTCAAGCGCGCGTGATATTCTTCCTTAAATTTTACCCTTTCAGGGCATGAAGACAAGTGAAGAGGACATCACGCATTCCCCGAAGGGGTAGAAAGGGTAAAGGCTAATGAAGAATACAACGCAAGGGGAGGTTGATCCTTCGACAAGCTCAGGATGACCAGAAGGCGGTCGCGAAGCGTCACCGCCACACTGGCCCCACGCCTAGTGGCGGCGGTGGCCTAGGTCATGCCAATGGCGGTGTGTTGCATTTGCTGGCGTTGTTCTTCGGTCATTTCCAACTGGGGTAGGTTATTCGATCCGTATTTATCGATATAGAGGAAGACGTATTCGCGAACGGAGGTTCTTAAATCCCATTTCGTGTTGTGCTTTAGCTCGAACTCATCGAACACATCCAGAGCTTGCTGAATGGTGAGTCCGTCTTTGGTGGTGAAGTAGTAGTCGAGCGCCAGATCCCATTCCGGATTTTTGTAGTAGCTGACGCCATATTTTTCCGGCTCGAACGCTATCGGACTGTATTTCCCCAGCACGAAGGTCATGAACCCGAGGGAGTGGATGTGAGCCGAGTTTTTTTCAACAAAGGCTTTACTGTCATCGGCCTCTTCATTAGTCTCGCCGGGGAAGCCGAAGAACCCCATCAGGTGATTCCAGATTCCCGCTTCGGACGACATGCGTAGATTGGTTTCTATGGCATCGAGTTTTGTCGACTTGTCCATGAGTTTGAGTACGCGCTGGTTGCCCGACTCGTAGCCGAAGTGCAGATATTTGCACCCCGATTCCCCCACATCTTGCCAAACTTGTTCGTCCAGCAGGGATTCTTCAAAGCGCATATGCGTGGTCCAGGCGATATCGAGTTTATCGTCGATCAATTTGCGTGAAAGTTTCTGGAACAATGCCGGGGGATAAGACTCATCGGTGAAATGGAAAAACCGGGTGCCGTATTTGTCTTTGAGGAACTTGATTTCTTCTGTTATCTGGTCCACCTGTTTGGTACGAAAACCTTCAACATATCCCTGAAAATGGTCACAGAATGTGCACCGCCCATAATAACACCCGCGTGTCGCGAGATAGGGCAGGATGAGATGCGGCACAAAATATTTTTCCAGCGGCAGTCCGTCAAAATCCGGCGGCGGCAGTTCGGATAAAGTTTCGGCGCATACTTCCTTATTGACGCGAATGCCGGACTCGTCCTTGTAGATGAGGTTGGGCAGTTTCGCGAAATCGCCGCCACTTTTTACCGCTTCGGTCAATTGCAGGTAAGCCGATTCGCCTTCATAAACCACGGCGCTGTCGAACCATTCCCACAGTCCTTTCATTTCCGGCAGGGTATCGCGGATGCGGGTGATGATGTTTCCGCCCAGGGTGATATGCGTTGCGGGAAACTCTTCCTTGATCATTTTGCAGAAGGTGAAAGTAGCGATGAGTTGTTTTTGCTGCACCACCGAAATGCCGACCATCGCCGGGCGTTCGCGCTCCATCACCGGGCGAATCAGCATCCGGTAAACATCGCGATAGATATTGATCTGGTCGTCATCAACCGCTTCCAGGATTTCCGAGGACATGAACGGTTTATAAACGATATCGGTCTCGATGGGCGGGAAACAGATTTGCGCCGGATAATAAGCCAGCGAGACCAGCGCCATGGTTTCGTGCAGGCAGTTTGTTGCCCATTCCAACTGGTCGATATCGTAGAAGGCGTTTGAGCGCAAAATTTCCTTGGCCTTCTCGACATCCGTGGAAAACTGTTGGAACAATTCCGGGGTGCAGGTGAGGAGCCGTTTCATCAACTCCTGTTCTTCCTCATCCAGCGCCCGTTCTTTTTGTTCATGTTGAAGGTGGCCAAGTTCGCTGGCAATACGTTGCGCCACATGCTTTAGAAACTGCGTACTGAAAAACAGGTCATACATCTCGACATTGACATCCAGTTGCGAGACATCATGCCCCGCCGGACGCAGGACCGCCGCCAGTGACGGCAGGCTCAGGTAAGGCTCGGAAGGTAACCAGTCTGGTGGAAATATGAGTAGTGATTTCATTTGCAAGTAATCGTTCAGCTATTCAAAGCTTTTCTTAACAGCAACTCTTTGCTCGCCATTAACAGTTATTACTCGTTTCCTCCCCTGTGAAGGGGTTAAGCCCGACAAAGAACTTTCTCTTCTTCTGCTGGCGGCTGTTTGCCGTTAAGTGCCTCTTTACCAAACTTGTCGAGATAAAGCAGGAAATGTTCCCGCGGCAATGTGCCCCACATTTCAAGCGATGGGAACAACTCCTCGGCCATTTTGATGCATTGGCTGTTCATTTCGCCGGCCTCTTCGCGGGACATGCCTTCTGTAGCGAC
>DODH01000220.1 GCA_003545625.1 Nitrospina sp. | reverse complement strand
TTGACGAGCCGCTTCGATTATCTTGCGGATATCAGCGACGCCGGCATTCACTGCGCTGATCTCATAAAACTCGCTTTCGGTCAACCGGGCCGAAATCCGGGCAAGGGTTGTTTTCCCGGTGCCCGGCGGTCCCCATAATAAAAAGGACAAGCGTGAACCAGATTCCACCAGTTCCCTCAGCGGCAGACCCTCACCGACCAGATGTTCCTGCCCGGCAAACTTTTTCCAGTCTTCAGGGCGCATCCGGTCCGCCAACGGCGCAACCGGACTTTGCATTTCTTTTTCAAATTCCGGGAATAATTCCATAACCAAATTTTATTATTATCAAATATCCCTTGCGTTTAAAGAACGGACTCCCAACCGTAACGGAATATGGGCAATGGCCCAAGTGAGAATAAAAATCAGAGTATAACAAACGGGAACTTCCAACCCGCCAATGGACTTAAAAAGAAATTTTTCATTAAAATGGACATAAAGCGGACGGGCTCCCAACATTAACACTACCCCAATATAACTCAATGCTAGAATCATAAATAGAACACCGCCCGTGCTGGATGAAATTTCCGCAATATTTTCATAGTCAAATTTAGGGTACAGGGTGCCGAGTCCCAACCCCAGGCTGGTCAGCCCAAATGTTAAAAGAAAAACACCTACGACGGAAACACTCATTACATAAGCATCCACCTCCAGCAACTGATTCGATACCACGACCAGCAACTCGGCAATGAATAAAAGCGGCGGAAAAAACATCCAGAACTTGCCCGCCAAAAACTTCTGCATAGTCACGGGTCGGGTATAAATCAGCCAGAAACTTTTACCTTCCACACTGGGTGAAGAGAACACAAACCTGGATATCAAAGCCGCCATGACAAACCCCACCAAGCCAACATTCAAAACGGAAACCACCTCCCTCAAAACTATATTGTCCAGGGGAAGATGCATGATGTTAAAAATATAAACGCACATCAAAGCGAATAATATAAAGAGTTGCGACCATTGTTCCGGATCGCGAATAAAAATTTTAAGATCCTTGTTCAACAAGGCCTTGCCAGGAGCAGACAGTGGTAGATTTTGAAAAAAGGTTTTCCTCTTAGTCCCACGCGCCGCCAAGGGAGTACTTCGAACCTCCTGAACCAGGCACCACCCCTGAAAATAAATCCGCGAGCCCACCCACAAATGCAAAATGAATAATCCTCCAGCCACTCCCCATAATATTAAAGTCTGCATAAATGGCATTTCTCTTTTTCCCTCTACCCAGCCTGTAAGCCCGCGGGTTATCCAGTTGCTGGGAAGAAACGGATAATCGGGAGCCTTCAGACTGGCAACAAAAGCCATGATCTGCTCATCAGAAACATCCTGACCAAAAAATTTATCCTGTGACAAAAACCGCAAATACACCACCACTCCCACCAGAAAAAATAACCCCATAAAAGTCATTATCTGATGCGTTTTGTGGGTGGGGTAAAGCTTCATTAAAACCATTATCGCTAAAATAGCGACCAGGCAGGGAATGGCCAAAAAAGGAACCATGCTGAATATTAAATACAGGTAATAATCCCATGAAACTTTAAAATATGAACCGTATGCGGTAAACATGGGCAGGGAAAATAATAAAACCATCCAGGAGCTGTTTGCCATGCACTGGAAGTAACGGGCCGTAACTATCGAAGAAATGGAAATGGGCAGGGAATGGAGGAGCTCCAGGTCACGCGATAAATAGTAGACCGAGAGGGAAACGATCAGGCAGGAAAACAGGACCATCATAAACAGGGTGATGAACACCAAGTTGATCAGCTGAACGATCAACTCATCGCCTACTCTGGATGGCAGGCCGTCCAGATAAACTATGACTCTATGAAAAAACCAGTAGTCGCCGATGACAAACAGCGTCCCTAACGTCAAAATAGAAATGGGGCGCATTGCCTTTTTAAAACCGAGTCCCTTGAAACCGTTGGCAAAAGCCTTCAACCTGTACTTTAAAAGAAAACTGCCCTGCATCATGATTTGTCCCCAGCATTCTGCACCACGAACTTGCTAACACCAGATTTTTGGTTTGGGGTTTTCTCTTGCATGCATAATTCCCGAATCCATTCCAATATGGCATAGTCCATCCACCGCCGGTCCCCATGAGGGGTAACATGTCTGGCGATATACCCCATATGCCCACCCTTTTTCGGTTTATGCAATGTCACCCTTTCACTCATCTCAACCTGATCAAATATTTTGCATGGAACAAAAGGATCATCTTCGGCACACAAAATGGAAGTGGAAATTTCTATTCCCTTCAAATAATGCATGGAACTACAACTGTCATAATAATCATCAACATCTTTGAATCCGCCAGAGGGAGCGGTATAGCTGACGTCGAAATCCCAAATCGTTTTTAAATTTTTTAGCGGACTCAAAGCATCCGGGAACTGTTTCGTAATGGCAATTGCCTGATTTCGAATTAATTTCATATAATACTGATTGAATACTGCACAACTCCATTTTCGCGATATGATGGCACTTGAAATCCTTAAATCAACAGGCGGATTTACGGCGAGAGCTCCTAAAATCTTACTGGGAATAATCTGGCCCTCTCCCAAATATTTCAAAAGAATGTTACCACTTAAAGAAAAACCAATCGGCACCAGGAACTTGCCGGGATTGCGCTGAATCACAAAATCAATCATTTTTGCCAAATCATCGCTGGCACCCCCATTCCACAGCCGCGAACTCAAACCCATACCCGGTCCACTACCCCGGTGATTGATCAGGAACACCCCATAACCCCGCATCCAAAGTTTAGTGGAAATCCGCTTCATATAACCGGACTCGGAACATCCCCCCATACCATGAGCCAGCACAATAATTGGCTTGGTTTGATCTTTCGCTTCAATTTCATACAGAACAGCCCTGCCCTGTTCATCCAAATGCAGTTCATGCGAGATTCGAGGAGGACAAGGCAACTCCATCCCCCTAAGCTGGGAGCCGGCAATGGTCTGGAAAATTCCTCCCGAAATGCCCCAATGCGCTTCAAATGATTCCATATATTGGGTGGATCTCAAATTTATCCCTCTATTTTCCGCACATGAAAATTTTATATGTCGGTGGAATTTTTAACCCCTTACACGTATCTAACAGGAGTTGACACTCCCTTTAGGGATTGTTACATTTTAAAACTCAACAATCATATTACCAGAGTGAAAACTATTAAATCCAAATATAGCCTCAGTTTTCTGGTTTTCTGCCTGATCCTGTTTTTTGGCTGCCCAGTGGTTGCTTCTGATAAGGAAGCAAAAGCCCACTATCAAAACGCAGTGAAACTGAGCCAGAAAAAACAGTGGGACAATGCCGTAGCCGAATTCTTGAAAGCGGCCGAACTCGCCCCGCAGGATAGCCTGATTCAAGCGAATCTTGGTGTTGCCTTCAGCCAGACAGGAATGCACAAGGAAGCTCTCCTCTCCTTTGAAAAAGCATTGCGGCTGGGATACGACTCTCCCGGTTTGCGCTACAACCGCGGGGTTTCCTTTGCCCGGGTCAAATTAATGGATGAGGCCATTCAGGAACTGGAAGCCGCCTTGAACATGGACCACAGAATGGTAAAAGCAGATTATGACCTTGGGGTTATATATAATTTGCAGGGACAACGTGAGAAAGCCCTGGAAAAAGTTGAAATTTTATTCAAAAGAAACAACAAGCTTGCAAAAAAACTATTTGACCAGATTAAATCCTCTTACACAGTCGTTTCCGTGGACGATGGAGGAACTTTAAAAGGCCGTGTCACACTTTCTGGCCAGGTTCCCAGGGTTCGTTCTTTCCATCTGATCCACTCTCCGAATATCGAATTCTGCTCAAGGATATCGGATGGGAGAGGTCATCGTCTACTATTCGATTTCACCGTTTCACAAAATCGAGGGCTGAAAGATACCATCATCCATTTGGCAAACGTTGAAAAAGGAAAACCGTTTTCGCCCAAAATGCAAACCTTCCACATCGACCGTTGCCGGGCCAACCGTTATGTAATCGGTGCTAGAAACGGTGAAAACATTTTAGTGGAAAACACAGATCCTATCCAGCATGAGATAGCGACTTATGAAGTCCGCAACATCTATTCGGACCAGACCAGTAACCGTCCGCTACCCGAAAAATCCAGCCAGGTACGCAGTGTTTTTGTGCGCGAAGGCGCAAATGAATTCATCATCAAATGCAATCTCCACCCTTTCCTCCAAACTCACGCATATCTGGTGCAAAATCCCTATTACGCGGTTTCAGACTCGGAAGGCAACTTCAGCATCGAAAATGTTCCTCCCGGCACCTACGAGGTAATCGCCTGGCATCCCTTTATTCCGGAACAAAGAGGGACGATCACCATTCCCGAAAAAGGAGAAGCTAATTTAAATTTCGATTTTAGAGGGGAAGACGAAAGAAGAAAGCTATATCAAGACGATATTGAAGGCTATCGGTTCAACACCTGGTTTGACAGCAAGGAAAAATTTTATGGTGGACCCAGAATTGATGATCCGGTAGAAGAGTTACAGGCATTCTGTGATGCCGACCACCTCTGCTGACAACGGCAAAATCCGTTTGCAACAACCTGCTAATTGGTCTTACGGACCACTACCGCGTTTAATTTGTACTCACTTCTGGCCAAGCGGGCTGCCTCCTGCGCTTTTTCCTCATCTGCATACCTTCCCAGAAAAACCCGGTGCCAGGTTCCAGCATGATTGGCAAGTTCCGCTTGCATTAAAAAAGCATCGAAACCTTTTTCCTGGAGACGCATTTTCAAAGCACCCGCACGCCCCGCATCGCGGAACGAACTCACCTGAACAGCATAACGAGGCCGTCCCTCATTTTCAGTTCTAATATTTCGATCAAGTTTAATTTCAGGTTCAGCCAGCGGTTCTGACTTCACCTGTTTTTCAACAGGAGGGATAGTCGCTGTACTTTTGTCGGGCACAATAACCGTTCTCTCTGGAGAAAGAGGCAACAACTCGCCATTGAGCCCAACATACTGAGTCATGGTAGTATCATTCAAGGTCTCAAAAAAAGTATAAACCGGTTTATCCGATGCAACCGGCGCAACCTTGTCGCGGATGAATTTGGGCTTAACGGCTCTTATTTTTTTTGCAGGTGCCTTCTTTTCCAGGAACCCATCGATGCCCCCGTAAAAATGCAGTCCCACCGCCGAAGCCACCAAAAAAATCATTACAAGGAGAAGTCTCATAAATTGATGGTACCTATTGAAACCGATAGTTTTTTAAGCCGCCAATACTTCTCGCTAACCAGATAAAGTTATTGCAATCTGCCACCGGCGGCTACACCGACTGCTAACCGCAGGGGCTACTGGCAAGAACTCTTTGGGCCGAGAAAACTCTTTCATCGCCAGCAAAAGTTATTGCCGGCGGCTACGCCGGGTTACATTTTTTCTGGAGCCGAAATACCCATCAAATCGAAACCATTGCGGATGGTAATTCGTATAGCATCCAGCAAAAATAAACGCGCAAGTGTTAGCGCCTTGTCATCAGAGATAACCCGATGCCTGCTGTAATACCCATGAAACCGGGAAACCATATCAAGCAGGTAATGGGAAATCCGATGTACCTCCAAAGCCCGAGCACTTTTTTCCACTATTTCAGGAAAAGCAAGAACAGCGCGGATAATGCCGAATTCCTCCCCTTCAACCAGAAGTGAGAGATCCACTTCGTTAGACCTGTTCCACACCACGCCTTTTTCTCCAGCGGTACGAAAAATACTGCATATCCGGGCATGCGCATATTGAATATAAAAAACCGGGTTTTCCGAGGTTTCTTGTTTGGCCAGCTCCAGGTCAAAATCCAGGTGCGTGTCGGAACTGCGCATCAGAAAATAGTATCGTGCTACATCGACACCCACCTCACTCACCACATCCTTCAGTGTTTCAAACTCACCGGCCCGGGTGGACATGGACACCTTTTCTCCCGCCCGCAAAAGACTGACAAATTGAATCAGGAGAATCTTAAAAATTTTCTTGTCATACCCCATCGCTTCCAGAACGGCCTCCATGCGTGGAACGTAACCATGATGGTCGGCACCCATCAGATTGATGATTTTTTTAAACCCACGGTTGATTTTATTCTGATGATAAGCGATGTCTGAGCAAAAATAGGTTTTCTCCCCTGTTTTCTTGACAATGACCCGGTCTTTGTCATCATTGAACGCGGAAGACTTTAACCAGACGGCCCCGTCTTTTTCATAGATATGGCCCTTGCCCTTCAACCATTTAATGGCCTTCTCTACCGAACTATCATCATAAAGGGATTGCTCAGTGAACCAGTTATCGAAATTCACTCGAAATTCCGTAAGATCTTTTTGAATTCCTTTAAGAACATTATCCTTGGCAAACTTTCTGAAAAAAGGAAGGCACTCCTCTTCCGGCTTGTTTAAAAACTCGTTTCCTTTCTGTTTTACTATTTCGTTGGCAATATCTTTAATATACTCGCCCCGGTAATGGTCATCGGGAAATTCAATAGCTTCCCCCAGCAGTTCCCGGTAACGGAGCCAGGTAGACCGACCTAGAAAGTTCATCTGGTTTCCCACATCATTGATGTAGTATTCGGTGCTTAAATCGTACCCGGATTTTTTTAGAATCCTTGCAAGAGCATCCCCGACTGCGGCTCCCCTCCCATGCCCGACATGCAATGGACCTGTGGGGTTCGCGCTGACAAACTCGATCAAAACCTTAGTGCCCTGCCCAACATCCGTCTGACCAAAATCATCCCCTTGTTTAACGACATTCTTTAACCGTTGCAGAAAAAACTCATGCGACATTTTGAGGTTGATGAATCCCGGCCCGGCAATTTCCACCTGGCTTAAATCACCATTTTTAAGGTAACGGACAACACTTTCCGCAATCATTTTCGGGTTCTTGCGCTCACTCCGCGCCAGCGTCATGGCAATATTGGTTGAAAAATCTCCCATTTTTTCATCTTTGGGTTTTTCCACCACAATTTCCGGAAACGGGGAAAGTTCCAGCTCTCCTGCTTGCCGGGCTTTCTCCAGGGCATCG
>DODH01000076.1:488-6203 GCA_003545625.1 Nitrospina sp. | reverse complement strand
CAACCATTCAACGGGAAAAATTAACCATCCAGGCCAATTTCATTTACACTCCTAACCTTGAAACCATCGCTCCCTGATTTGTCGTCACCATGAATTCTCCCCATCTTGCAGTTATTTTGCTTTCTCCTCCTGATAGCGGGTATTCCCTTACCCTGGAAAATAAAATAGCCGGCGTTCCTGTATTCAAACGCTTGCTCCTCACTTTGCAAAGAGCGGGCATCAAGGAGTTTCTGGTTTTATCCCGCCAGTTGGATGAACGAGAAATAGAAATCCATCGAAAGGGTATCGAAAAGGATTCCCGATTTAAAGGCCTCCTGCACTGGCATGACCGCGCCGAATTCTTTGCCCTGCCGAACAAGGAGCAGGCCAACGCGCTCACCCCATCCCAACCTTTTCTACTGGTAAACGGGAATCTCGTCACACACCAGAAGGTAATTCGCCGTTTCATGGAATCCGCAAACAATAATAAACTGGATGAGATTATCTGTCTGGCACTGGACGCGGAAAAGCCCGGTGGACTGTATCTGCTTCCCCAAACTAAATTTTCCACATTGAGTCATCGCAACGGGTCAGAAAATGACGAAGGTAAAGCTGAACGCATTGTGTTGTCGGCCAACACCAATTTCTGGGTAGAAGTCCGGGACAATGTCTCCGCCATGGAGGCGGAAAGAAAGCTGCTTCGCTATGGCAAAAACCATTACCATCAGTTTATGGATATATGGGTCAATTCCCTGTTTTCCGTTCACATATCCGCCATGCTGGTCAAAACCCCCGTCACCCCTAATATGCTGAGCTTGTTCGGAATGTTTATAGGGTTCCTGTCTGGCTGGTGCTTCGCGCAGGGGAATTATCTCGGCGGTCTGGCGGGGGGGTTGTTGCTGGCCTTTACAGCTATTTGGGATTGTTGCGATGGAGATGTCGCACGGCTGAAATTCCTGGAATCTGATTTTGGCGAGAAACTCGACACCATTTGCGATAATCTCATCAATGTTTTTATCTTCACAGGAATGATGCTGGGTGTCGCAAAAACTCAGGGATGGGGGCCGGCCCTCATCCCCTTCACCATGCTGGCCACCGGCGGCGGACTGATTTTTGCTTTTATCTATTTCCCTAAAGGTGGCAAAGGAAGTTTTTTTAAAGAATCCAGGATGTATGACATCATCCAGACTCTGGCAAGCCGGAATTTTATATATGTCATTTTACTATTCGCCATAGGTGGACATCTGGATTGGTTTCTCTGGCTTGCAGGCATCGGCTCTCTCATCTTCGCGCTAATGCTTTTTATCGCTAGACGCCAGACCATTAAAACAGTACTTTCAGATCCTTAATGGTTTTTTATCTTATGAATGAAAATCCTTCCTCTCCCCAAACCGAGCCCCAAATTCAAACCGCCGTTTTATTACTGCCTGCAAAATCCGATTGCTATTGGCAAAATCTGGCAGAGGTGCCCTTCCTGCTCAGGAACACGCTCACCCTGCAGAGAGCCGGCATCAAAAAGCTGATGATCTGGAGCGAAAACACGGATGCCTTTCAGCAGAAGCTCAAGCAGGACCCGCGTATGAATCTGGATGTGGAATGGATAGTGGACAACGCCATCGGGCTTCACGACACGCATGTCATGGTCCTCGATGGGTCCACCCTGCTGGAAAAGGCAGAAATCGTGGAAGCGATGACTCCATCCACCCAATATCAAACCGACGGGTTTCATTTCTTTCCGGAGGTACTTAAAGAAAAAAATCTTATAAAAGTCATTCCGCCACGCGAATCATCACGTTTAATCAACAAAGAAGATTTTCGTGTAGCTGAAGAACGACTTTTAAAATCCGTAGGCCTGAGCAACGATAGCCTGATGGATCGGCTGATAACGCGATTCATTTCCAGGCAGTTGACCCGCGTGCTTTTAAAAACCTCCTTAACCCCTAACCAGATCACTTTCCTGAGCCTGTTGATCGGCCTTGGCT
The DNA here is from genome assembly GCA_003545625.1 of Nitrospina sp. The sequence continues at coordinate 4,242 of DODH01000076.1, read as the reverse complement.
CTGCATGGTGCTTTTATCAGGGTACTTTTTTTTCAGGCATAACCGGCGCACTCCTGCTTTTGGTCTCCGCCTGGGTAGATTGTACCGATGGAGAAATTGCGCGCCTAAAGTTCATGGAAACATCCTGGGGTGCCCGGTTCGACATCTACTGCGATAACATCGTTCACTTTTCTGTCTTTTTCTCCATTGGCATGGGTTTGTTTTTTGCGACGGGGAACTCTCTATATATACTCTACGGAGGGCTGGCAGTTTTTGGCAGTCTGGTCGCGTTTATGATCCTGAGCGGTTCCATCATGAAAAAAAAGCAGGCGGCAGGACAGGGAAAAACCTCCGAAACCAATCTAACAGACCAACTCGCCAACCGGGACTTCATCTATTTCCTGCTGGTCATGGCCTGCATCGAAAGACTCGATATATTCATCCTTCTCACCGCAGTCGGGTCCAATATATTCGCCATCTACCTAATGTACAAGCGTAACCGCTGGACTCAATAAGCAATAGTTCGTTAAGCCGAGCCAACCCATTGCTAGCCTTTCACGCTATTGCTCGTTGCCTGCCTCGCTAGAGACGAAGAAGTCTCGGACTTTATCCAGCTGAGTTGTTATCGGGCAGGGGGGCAATGAAGCGATGAACTGTTTTCCATAACCACGCCGGCTCATACGGGAATCGAGAATGGAAACCACACCGGTGTCGGTCTTTTTTCGGATCAAGCGGCCGAATCCCTGTTTTAACTGAATGATCGCTCGGGGGATCTGGTAATGCCTGAACGGGTCGATATTCTGCTTTCGCAATTCCTCAATGCGGGCTTCCGTCAACGGTTCTTTGGGAACGTCAAATGGGAGTTTGGTGATGATAACACTTTGCAGCGCATCACCGGGCACATCCACCCCCTGCCAGAAGGAGTTGGTTCCGAAAATTACGGAAGGTTTCTCTTTGAATTTTTTTAGCATCAGGCCGGTGGGCATGTCTCCCTGCCGGATGAGTGGAAACTGGAACTGTAACTCGTCCAGCTTTTCATAAACCTGATTGAGGAGTGCGTAACTGGTAAACAAGATAAAGGTTTTGCCGCCGGAAACCGCCACCAGTTCCCGGCATCTGTTAGCAATACCTTCCACATAAACACCCGTTTCATCACCCGGCTCGGGGAGGTCGTCGGGAACATAGAGCAGTGCCTGGCGGGAATAATCGAAGGGTGCATCCAAAGACAACTCTTCATCCGGCTGAAAACCAATTCGCTCTTTAATAAAATCGAATCCCCTGGAAGTGGTCAGCGTGGCGGAGGTCATGACCACCCGGTCAATCTTATCGAACACCTGTGCTTGCAGTTCTTCCGCCACATGAATAGGAACCCCGCGCAAGACCACACGGGGGAAGCGTTTTCTTTTAGCGATTTCTATCCAGTAGACATAGCCTCGCATATGCTGATTGAGGATGGCTGACAGAGTGTTGTTGAACTCAAAACAACGCTCGGCTGCGGCAGACGCATCTACCCGGTCCTCTTCCGAGTGCAGTCCCGCTTCCAAAGATTTCAATCCTTCCCGTAGAGCTTCCAGCGGAACATACACACCGTTGTCGAGTACAGGTGGTTTATAAAACCGCAGGACCCGGTCGTCCTTGCCATACTCTTCCAGAAGGTGATTGAAAAAAGCATCGACCGCCTGGCGTACCGACATCGCCAGTTTGCGAAGATGAGGTACCGAATCGTGATCAATCCTGGCCAACAGCCCGCGTTTACTACGCGGATTATGAAGCCGGTCCAGGAAATAAAATAAATTGGAATTGGAAATTTCCAACCCCAGAAACTGGGTAGCCGCTTCTTCCAGGTTCTGTGCCTCGTCAAATACCACCGCGTCGAAAGCGGGAAGCACCGCTCCGGCGTTAGCAACATTGGCAAAAAACAAATGGTGGTTAACAATTAAAAGGTGCGCGCCGAACCATTTTTTCCGCGCCTTGAAATAAAAGCAGGACGAATGAGTTTCGCAGTTTTTCCCCAGACAAAGGTCTTTCTGCCTTCCCACCTCTTCCCACACCTGGGGAAAAACCTCAAAGGGGAGGTCGCTCCGGTACCCGGTCTCTGTCTCTCCGGCCCAGTTAAAAATGCCTTCCCATTGGTTTTCCTCGCTGGCCTGGGTGAACAACCCTGCCTGGGCCGACCGCTTCAACCTCCTGAGCGACAGATAGTTTTCGTTACCCATGCACAAGGCATAACGAAAATTAATCCCCAGCTTGTCGCGAAGGAAAGGGATATCGTGATTAAGAATCTGTTGCTGGAGGGTCTTGGTATAAGTCGAGATGACCACCTTCTTGTTGTTTTCCACCGCCCATAAAATAGCCGGGATGAGGTAGGCCAGGCTTTTTCCCGTTCCGGTTCCCGCCTCCACGATCAGGTGCCTGGCATTGCCAAACGCCTCTTCCACCGCATCTGCCATATGCATTTGCTGGGCGCGGTATTCGAACCCTTCCAACTGCGAAGACAGAGTTCCCTCTTTGCCTAGATAATTTTCCACCCGCTTTACTATCATGACTGTGCATGGTACGGGCACAATTTAAAAAGCGCAAAATTAAATTTTTGCTTCATTTAAAACCATCTTTCTTGTAATCCGATTTTCTTCCTTTCAGAGAGGTTGAATTGTCCGACTGAGTTCCTATATAGTATATAGAGCAAATTTAATCGGAGCTCCTATGAAAAGCCTCTCCCTCAGTATCGTTCTCACCCTGTTTTTTACATCCACTATTTGGGCCCAGGGCCCCGATGGAGCCAAACAACGAAAATTGCTACGAACCGCACAGTTTGTGCTGGAAGAAATTCAAAATTCCCCCGACAGCAAGATTCCCGGAAACCTGATCGCTAAGGCCAAAGCTATTATTGTCTTTCCCACCATGGTGAAAGCCGGTTTTTTTGTCGGTGCCCGATACGGTAAAGGAGTTGCCTCAATGCGAGCCAAAGAAACCGGGGAATGGGGGGCTCCCGCTTTTCTTTATACCGCTGGCGGAAGTTTCGGTTTTCAATTCGGCGCAGAAGCAATAGACCTGATCCTGCTCGTCATGACGCAAAGAGGACTGGAAGGACTGCTCAACGAAAAGTTCACGCTGGGAGGAGACATAGCGGTAGCGGCGGGTCCCGTTGGCCGTCACGCAGAAGCGTCCGCCGATGTTTTCATGCAGGGAGAAATTTATTCCTATTCCAGAAGCAAGGGCCTTTTTGGCGGAGTTTCCTTGAAAGGCACCACCATCACTTCCGATGTCGATGCCAATCTGGCTTATTATGGCAAACCTCTGACGGCAGAAAACATCCTGCTTTTCAATCAAACTGGAGAAATTCCTGAATCAGGAAAACAATTCATAAGAATTTTCAACCACCTGGCCCCCTACAAAAAAGGGAAATAGCATTTCGCTAATCTAGCACCGAAGCAAAAGGTATGTGTAACAGGTGGTGTCTGGGATGCCCAGTGAGTGGGAAGGCGGGCCCCAAAGAGTTTTTCTAAAGATTCAACACTTATTTAATATCCGCGACACAGCGAAAACCCATGGCTTCGGTCCGGTATTCGGGCCAGAGTGAGGTTCTTCGAGCCGAGCGCAGATACTCCCAACCGTTCAGCCATGACCCTCCCCGTGTCATCCGGTATAGACTGGGAAGGGGTCCGGGCGGATCCTTCCTGGGACTCTGCCGGTAATAGCTGAGGTTGAACCAGTCTTCTACCCATTCCGCCACGTTACCCGCCATGTCATGCAATCCGAAAGGGTTGGGCGGAAA
>DODH01000076.1:0-172 GCA_003545625.1 Nitrospina sp. | reverse complement strand
GTTGGGCGGAAACGAGCCCACCGGCGCGGTCAACGCGAATCCATCAGTGATATCGGGAGTTCGGACCTCCTCATTCGAACACAGGCTGTCGCAGAAGTTTCCTGCTGTCGCGGTCACTTTGTCGCCAAAATAAAACTCGGTTTGGGACCCTCCGCGTGCGGCATATTCCCAC
>DODH01000219.1:3113-3314 GCA_003545625.1 Nitrospina sp. | reverse complement strand
TCCCGAATTTCTCAAGGAACTGGTCTCCGTCAGTGAAGTTTCCGTCCATTTTTCATTTGAAGGTTCCTTGATGCCTTCTTCCAGTTATCAGGAAAGCTGGGAAGAACGAAAGGTGTTTTTTGCCAGTGAAGATATCCCGCATGAAATATGGAGTATTGAAAAGGTTCGGCAGAAAGCGCCTTATCTTTCGAAGGACTGTGG
>DODH01000219.1:0-2779 GCA_003545625.1 Nitrospina sp. | reverse complement strand
GAGGTGATGTGGGTTGGGGAGGGACAGGTCAATAACCGGCAAATGCACGATGCGCTCATGCAGGCCTCTAAAAACCTGGGGATTCGTGTTTTGGAAGCAAATGTTTCCGGTTTTACCCGCAAGGGTTCGGCCATTACATCGGCTGTTACGGATTCGGGACACATTTACGGGGAGCAGTTTGTTCTGGCTTCGGGGAGTTGGTCCTCGCAGTTGGCCCGCGTGTTGGAGGTTTCGATACCCCTAAAACCAATCAAAGGGCAAATGTGCCGAGTGCAATTGGATGATCAATTTATGAACTATACCCTGCATGGAAAGATGACATATATTGCACCCTGGAGGGAAGGCAATGGTTTTGTGATTGGATCAACCATGGAAGACCGAGGCTTTGACCCGTCTATAGAAAATGAGGTGATCGACCGGCTGATTGCCAATGCCGCTGAAATTCTCCCCAGTATTAAAACAGCTCCCTTGATTGAATCGTGGATGGGCTTGCGTCCTGCCGCTGAGGACCTTATGCCGATCATGGGAAAAAGCAGGAAGTATGACAACCTGTTTTACTCTTCTGGACATTTTCGTAATGGGATTTTGCTGACTCCAAATCAGGCAGACTATATGGCTGGCATAATCCAGGGTACTCTGGATGATGGGATTCCTGAGTTTTCCCCCTCCCGATACAATTTGTGATTTTTTATGATTTTCGAGAATAAAACAGAAAATAAATCCGATTTAGATCTCATCCGCGACTTCCATCGTGTCTGGCACCCTTGTACCCAGCACAAGGATTATGAAACAACTCCTCCCCTACTGGTTGAGAGAGCACAAGGCATCTATCTTTATGATCGGCAAGGCAACCGCTATATGGATGCGATCGCTTCATGGTGGGTGAACCTTTTTGGTCATAATCATCCCAGGCTCAACGCGGCGCTGACCGGGCAGTTGGAAAAAATGGCGCATGTGATGTTTGCCGGTATCACCCATCAGCCAGCTATTGATCTGGCTGATTCACTGACTGCTTTGTCACCACCTGGACTTGATAAAGTATTTTTTTCTGATAATGGTTCCACGGCGGTGGAAGTGGCTCTGAAAATGAGCCTGCAGTACTGGCAGGAGAAAGGGAAAACCCAAAAAGCGCAGTTTGCCTATCTCAAGGGAGGATATCATGGCGAAACATTGGGCGCGCTTTCTGTATGCGGTTTGGAAATTTTCAGAGGCAAGTTCGAAAAAGTTCTCGCTCATAATTTGCCGGTGCAGGGGCCGGATTGTTTTCGCTGTCCCTATGGGTTGCAACGCGAAAGCTGTAATGCCGAATGTTTTGAACCTATGGAAAAAGTATTGAGTGAAAACTCCGATACGATCGCCGGGGTGATTGTGGAACCTCTGGTCCAGGGGGCGGCGGGGATGATGATGTATCCGCCGGTTTATTTGAAAAAACTTCAAACGGCCTGTGAATCGCTGGCAATACATATGATTTTTGATGAAATCGCGGTGGCGTTCGGGCGCACCGGTTCAATGTTTGTGTGCGGGGCGCACGATCTTAAACCGACATTTTTGTGCCTGTCGAAGGGAATTACCTCCGGTTATCTTCCTTTATCTGCCACACTGACCACCGATGAAATCTATTCAGCCTTTTACGGCGAAACCCGGAAATTATTTATTCACAGCCATAGCTACTCGGCGAATCCCCTGGCCTGTGCTGTGGCCAATGAAACCTTGAAGCTGTTGACAGAAAACAATTTTTTGGAATCACTGAAACCCAAAATCGCGGCATTAAAAGAATACGGAAAACAGTTTGATTCAATGGAAGGAGAGTTCCGGCAGACGGGGATGATCGCGGCATTGGAACTGACCAAGAAGAAAAAAGAGCGGTTTGCTGCTGAAAAATGTGTCGGCTATCAGATATTCCTCGAAGGTTTAAAGCGGGGGCTCTTTTTACGTCCTTTAGGAGATGTGGTGTACTTCATCCCACCTCTGGTTATCACCGAAGACGAGATAGGAGTAATGCTGAATACGGCCCATGACTGCATTGATGCAATTTTAAAATAAATTTAAACTCGGAGTTGAATATGTACGAGGTAACTGTCAAAACCGGTTTTTCTGCCGCCCACCGGCTCAGGCTTTATGATGGCAAATACGAAAACCTTCATGGGCATAACTGGTCGGCCCAGGTTTCGGTTGAGGCCGATGAACTGGATACTATAGGAGTCGGTATTGATTTTGTGAAATTAAAACAGTTTATGGAAGAGATTCTGGGCGCACTGGATTATCAAAACATTAATGAGATACCCCCTTTTGATGAGCAAAATCCCTCAGCAGAAAATATTGCCCGCTGGTTATTTCTGAAGCTCAAGGAAAAAGTTAATACGCCCAGCACCCGTGTGAAACGGGTGGAAATCTGCGAAATGGAAGGTTGCGGTGCCAGCTATTTCGAATGATTTTTGATATTAGCAATTCGCCTGAATCGGACCAGGGATGCTAGATCTTAATCCCTGCTTTTTCCTCAGCACGTTCTCCTGAATTTTAAAAATAATTCCTCCAAATCTTGAGCGGTCTTGTCGCGTCAGATTTTGCCCTGATTTTTATAGTCTGGACAGGCTCTAATTAAGCCTCCTCTCTGGAAGATTAAACTACCTATTAAAAACAACTAGTTATGGAGGCGCCGTTCTATTTTCAAGGCCGAATTATTTCCTCTATAACTTGTTTTTAAATAAGGCTTAATTATCTTTTAAGCCAAAAAGGGTAGAAAAATATTCGGAAAAATATTGACAAAAGTGATTGATTT
>DODH01000172.1:3934-6155 GCA_003545625.1 Nitrospina sp. | reverse complement strand
AAAAAACTGATCCTTTAAAGCTTGAAAACCCGCATCGATTTTATTACATTGCGCCTTCCACCAGTTATTAAATAATTCGTAAAAACCTTGCAGATTTAATAGACTGGGCATAATCGGAAATTTTCGGGAAGGATGGCCTTGAAGCGGGGAATTTTAATTATTTTTGAAGGAATAGACGGAACAGGCAAAAGCACTCAGTGCGGTCTACTGGCAAAGTCGTTGGGCAAAATACAGGTACCCAATATCGTTTTGGCTGAACCCACACGAGGAGCATGGGGGATGAAAATTCGCAGGCTCCTCAGTGATGGCAGACAGGGTATCAGTCCGCAGGAGGAGTTGAGTTGGTTTATCAACGACCGTAAGGAGGACATTGAAACAAATATTATGCCGGCGTTAAAGAAACACAAGGTGGTACTCATGGATCGGTATTATTTTTCGACGGCGGCTTACCAGGGGGCTTTAGGTCTGGACCCAGATCAAATCCGCTTGGAGAATGAAAAATTTGCCCCGATTCCGGACCGGGTTTTGATCTTCCTGGCTTCCCCTGAGAAATGTTTAGAGAGAATTGAATCATCCCGCGACCAAAAAAGTGCTTTTGAGAAACTGGATTATTTGAAAAATGTTCAGGAAATTTTTAAAAGTTTTAATGGGCCAAACATAAGGTTTATAGAGAGTGTCGGCTCGGTTTCCGAAGTTCATGAAAAGGTTTTGATGGAAATTGATGACCTGTTTGATTTTAAACGATGAAACGAATTGTATTGGCAATCACAGGAGCAAGTGGGGTTTGTTATGGCAAGCGGCTTTTCGATTGCCTTAAAACCCAGGCAGAAGTTCATGTGGTCATCTCAGAACGGGGAGCTGAACTATTGAAGCTTGAGCTGAACCTTTTACCCTCCTATTTTTCCGGTGAGCATGTAACCCTGCATAAAACTTCACGCATGAATAGTTCCATCGCCAGCGGTTCTTTTCATATTGACGCAATGGTGGTGGTACCCGCAAGCATGGGGACGGTGGGAAGAATCTCGGCCGGTGTGTCAGGAAACCTGATTGAACGCGTTGCGGATGTTATGTTAAAGGAAAAACGGAAGTTGATACTTGTTCCCCGTGAAACTCCTTTCAGTACCATCCACTTGAAAAACCTTTTAGCCCTCGACCAGGCTGGGGCTTTGATCCTCCCTGCATCTCCAGGATTTTACCAAGGGCAAAATACCCTGGAAAGCCTGGTGGATTTTGTTGTCGCTCGAATTCTGGACCAATTGGGAATGGAGCAAAGCCTTCTTGAGCCCTACGAACCTTAATGTGTGAGGACGATGGTTTATCTAGATAATGCCGCCACCACTCCTATGGATGCGGAAGTTTTGGAGCGGGTTCATGAATCCATGCGGGATATTTTTGCTAATAGTGGAACGCGGTACCGAATAGGTTTGGACGCGAAACGCCTCATTGAAAAGTCGACTGAATTGATTGCCGAATATCTCGGAATTCCTTCAACGCATAGTATTGTGTTTACCAGCGGTGGAACAGAGTCCAATAATCTTTTTATTAAAGGATTATGTTTTCCTGACAAGAAAACTGCTTTCCTGGGCCTGGAGCACCCAAGTATTACCGAGAGTCTTGCTTTCTTGCAACAGTTTGGCAATGAACCGTTTTCTCTACTTCCCTTTCAAACGGAAGGTCGGCTTGACTTAAACTCGGTTTCAACTTTGAAGGAAAAACGTGTGAAGCTTCTTTGCCTTTCTCATGTGAACAATGAGTTGGGCACGGTGAATGAGCCCTTACAGATTATTTCTGCTTTGGCAAACGAATCTCCACAAACCAAGTTGTTCCTGGATGGGGTGCAGGCAGTCGGTAAACTCAAATTGGACAGAGATATGTGGAGAGGCCTTGCGGGTTATTCAATTTCGGGTCACAAAATTCATGGGCCGAAAGGTATCGGCCTGCTGATTTATGATTCAAAGCTGGTTCTTAATCCGCAAATGCACGGAGGAAAACAGCAATTCGGTGTTCGTTCCGGCACCCTTCCAGTGCCGCTAATCGTGGGGCTGGAAACAGCTATCAAGCATGCCGTGATGCAAACCGAACAAACTCAAAAACACCTTCAGGACCTGTGCCGTCATTTGGTTCAAGGACTTAAAAATATGCAGGAAAGGTTGCCTGAACTGAGGATTCGTTTCAACTCACTTGTTGATGAAGATGTAACACGCCAATCACCGGGGATGGT
>DODH01000172.1:0-3629 GCA_003545625.1 Nitrospina sp. | reverse complement strand
AATTTTTCCTTTCCTCCTGTTGAAGGAGAAGTCATCCTCCATCACCTGGAGGCAAAAGATATTTTTGTGGGATTGGGCAGTGCCTGTAGTGCCCAGTCCCGAGAACCCTCCAAGATTCTTATGGGAATCGGGTTGAGTGAAGAACAGGCTCGGTGCAGTTTGAGGATTTCTTTTTCCCACAATAATACAACTGATGAAATCGACCGATTCCTGGAAGCTTTTGCAGAAGCCTACCGGGCTCTTTATCCCACCTTCTTGCAAAAAGCAGATCATCGATGACGGAAAGAAGAACGGTCTTGATCCGTTATGATGAGATCGGACTCAAAGGACGGAATAGAAAATTTTTTGAAAAGTGCCTCCTGCGTAATATCAAGCGTGTGCTTTCTTCGGGCACCGATGATATTGTTTATCGCTCACCTCGTGGCAGGATATTTTTGGACATCCCTTCAAGTTTTGCGCCGGAATGCACGGTCCGGCTGAAGTCCGTTCCTGGCATCGCTTCGTTCAGCATTGGCATTTCAATGGAGCCTGATTTCGATGCGATGGCTGAATTGGGGATTCAATGGATTGAGCCTCGACTGAAGTCCGGCAGAGATGCCATGAAGTTTTGTGTCAAGACCCGGCGTTCCGCAAAATCTTTTCCTAAAACGTCACCAGAAGTAAACTTTGAAGTGGGTTCGCGCATCATGACTAAACTGAGCCCAAGGGGATTGACCGTCAACATTAAGGAAGCGAAATATGTTCTTGAAATAGAAATCGGAAGTTCAGAAACAGTGGTATTTGATAACCGGGAACCGGGGCTACGTGGTCTTCCTGTGGGAAGTTCTGGGAATGTGCTTTGCCTGCTATCCGGGGGAATTGACAGTCCTGTTTCCGCTTTTATGATGGCATGTAGGGGGTGCCAGGTGCATTTTGTATTTTTTGATAACCAGCCTTTTCTAGGCAGGGGAGGGTATGACAAGGTCTTAATCCTGGCAAAAAAGATCAATCATTTCCAGACACGGGGAACCTTGTTCGTGGTTCCCTTTCAGGATGTGCAAGCGGCCATTCGTGACCATTGCAATGAGGAAAACAGGGTGGTTCTTTACCGGCGGATGATGTATCGCATTGCCGCAGAAATAGCTGATCGCCAGGGTTCTTTGGCATTGGTCACAGGTGAGTCGCTGGGGCAAGTGGCTTCGCAGACTTTGGAAAATCTCGCTGCGGTTTCCTGTGTTACTTCGGTAAGTGTATTTCGACCCTTAATCGGGATGAATAAAGAAAGCATCATCAGCAGGGCAAAAGAAATTGGCACCTATGAAACCAGTATTGAGCCCCAACCCGATTGTTGTTCTGTTTTTATGCCTAAAAATCCAGCTACTCGGAGTAAGATACCTTTCCTGGAAAGGGATGAGGAAAAAATTCCATGGAAAGAATTGTGCGATGACGCTTTGGCCAAGGTGGAAATTATCAAGGTGGATGATTTATGAAGTCTGTAATATCTTTCTGACCTGTGGTGATTCTGGAAGTTCTTTTAATAACGTATGAATCGTTTTATTTTCCACCGGATGCATATAGTCTCCGGCGAATTCACTGAGTGGCAAAAGGACAAAACGTCTTTTCGCCATTTCCGGGTGGGGAAGTGTGAGAGTACTGGAATGAATCAAATGATCCTCATAAACCAGCAAATCTAAATCGATAATTCTCGGCCCCCATTTTTCCCTTCGTTCTCTACCCAGAACTTTTTCAATTTTAAAAATTGTGTTCAGCAATGCTTCAGGAGTCAGGGAAGTTTTTATGGCAACCGTAGCATTGACAAACCAGTTTTGTTCGATTTCACCAACAGGTTCTGATTCGTAGAGGCTGGACCGGGCAACAACTTCAATTTCTGGCGGGATATGGAGAAGGTGGATAGCCTGCTCACAATTTTCCGCTGGGGTTCCAAGATTCGATCCGATTCCGATGAAGGCTTTATATTGCATGAGAAGGGCTCAATTTACTATTCTGTGCCATGACAGAAAAAGTAACCCCCTCAATCCCCCTTATCAGGGGGAGGCACAGTTCCCCCCTGACAAGGGGGGCTAGGGGGGTTAAATATTTTTTTCAAAATTCAAACTCGACGGTGGAAAGACGGGTTTTAATTTCCTTCATGATGCGGATTTCTTCCTCTTCGCCTTTGGCCGCGAACGTTGCTGAAAACCGGACGTAATGACCGACATCGTCCCAAGGGACTGTGGATATCAACATTTCGGTAATCAGGAACTGGGAAAACTCTTCAGCGTTGGCAAACCGACGCCCACCTTTGATTCCTTTAGGAGCACCAACATAGAGAAAGAACGAGCCACCGGGCATTTTTGCGCTGAAACCAACCGAGTTAAGGAGTTCAACCAGCATGGATAATCGGCGTTTGTACTTGGCCACGGTTCGGTCGGTGATGTCCGGGTGTTCCAAAGCATAAACTCCCGCTTTTTGGATACCCGCAAACTGACCGGAGTCTACATTGTCTTTGACATGTGAAAGCCCTTTGACAATAAGTTCATTACCGACAATGAAAGCAATGCGCCATCCCGTCATGTTATAAGCCTTCGAAAGGGAATGAAACTCAACACCTACATCCATTGCACCGGGTATTGATAGAAAACTTTCAGATTTTCCATCATAAGTCAGCGCCGCATAGGCCGCATCCTGGATGATTATGACATTGTTCTGTTTTGCGAACTCGATAGCTTCTTCATAAAATTCGCGAGTGGCTTTGGCACCGGTTGGATTGTTGGGATAGTTCAAATACAAAATTTTCGTTTTCTCGAGAATTGCTGAATCAATATTTTTTAAGTCTGGAAGAAACTGATTGGCTTCTGTCAGAGGAAGGTTGACAACTTCCCCGCCCAGATATTGAGTGTGGGTTCCCATAACAGGGTAGCCTGGAACGGTCATCAGTGTAATGTCTCCGGGATTGATAAAGATTGCCGGTGCCATAGCCAGACCAGGTTTGGAGCCGATGGTATGGTTGACATGTTTGTCCGGTTCCAGTCCCTTAACGCCGAAAACATTTTTCATATACTTGCAGGCGGCGGCCTTGAATTCTTCAACTCCGTTATCCGTGTAACCCCTGTTTTCCGGTTTTTCCGCTTCCAGTTGCAGGGTTTTTACAACGCCGGGGTCGGCCATTTCGTCTGGTTCACCAACGCCCATGTCGAATAATGTTTTACCGGGGTTGGCTTCCAGTGCCGCACGCTTGGCTCTTTTAATTTTTTCAAATTTGTAAATCTTGGTATCTTTGCCGAATTGACTGCCACCTATTCGGTCTGCAAAAAGGGATTGAATATAACCTGACATTCTGAAACTCCAAATTATAATGAAGAAGAATAAATTAAGGGTGTATCTAAAAAATCAACGTCTATTAGAGATTCCTCTTAAGAATTGAACGAAGGGCCCAATCTAGCCAAAAACATGATCTCTGTCAAGCTGGCCAGTTTCCAAAAGGCTGGTTATCGAAATCATCACGTTTCGTCATAATGTGAAAGCGCAAGGCTTTGACACCTTTCAATCACTTATCAATTGTCCCATTTTCCATAATCGATCCTTGTCGTCTTTATAAATCACTTCTCCGCTTCCGGTGAAGCTGAAATCCAGGACACGATGTGATCCTG
>DODH01000124.1 GCA_003545625.1 Nitrospina sp. | reverse complement strand
CGTGAAGTGTTGTAATCTTAGCTTTTTTTTCATGCGCCAGGGCCAGGGCTTTGGTTAATCCGTTTTTTGATATGTCCAGGCAAGTGACCTCATAACCCCTGCTGGCGACAAAAACGGAGTTTCTGCCTTCTCCGCCTGCTATGTCCAGGGCTTTTCCATTGGTGTTCAGGAGGCCCGCGTTTTCTTCTAGCCAGCTACTCGGTTCTTTCCCGGTTATGTATTCTTCTGCGGCATATTTTTTGTTCCATTTTTCTTTATCTTTCAAAGACATATGAGTTTCCTAAGGGCTGGATTTATCCTGCGACCTATTATATATTTAAGAAAAAATAGTAAAACCAAGCTTACAGGATATATTCCTTTCTGTCGATGAGCGTTTCCTTGACATGAGGCTGTTTTTTTCTTAATATAACCGTTTTACCCAATATTGGAACGGGTGGGGCTTCCTGAGTGAGGGCTCCGCAGATTGTTAGATATTTAGGAGTTATTGGAAATGATTGCAGTGGTTAAAACGGGTGGCAAGCAATACAAGGTATCGGAAGGCGATGTCATCCAGGTGGAAAAGCTGGAAGGCAATGTCGGAGAGACCATTAATCTGGAAGAGGTTCTCATGTGTGGAGAAGGTGAGTCCATCAAGATCGGTACTCCATATATAAAGGGTTGCTCCGTGGCGTGCGAGGTTACCGAGCAATTGCGAGGTAAGAAAATTATTGTTTTTAAGAAACATCGGAGAAAAAATTACCGGCGTAAGAATGGCCATCGCCAATCTTTGACACGCTTGAAAATTACCGGAATTACGGCTCCATAATCAGAGGAAACCATGGCACATAAAAAGGGACAAGGTAGTACCTCAAACGGTCGCGACAGCCGGGGCCAAAGGCTGGGTGTGAAACGGTTCGGAGGGCAGGCAGTAAAAGCAGGGGAAATATTGGTCCGCCAGCGCGGTACCCATTTCCACCCTGGAAGCAATGTAGGGTTGGGAAGTGATTATACGATTTTTTCCAAAATTGCGGGTGTGGTCAAGTTTGAGCATCGGGACCGCAAAACGCAAAAGATTAGTGTCTATCCACAAAACTGAACGCATCTCAATTCCCAGCCGCTCTTACCCTTAACGGGACTCTCGAAATATTTCAGATACGAACGATGCCCTCTACTATGAGGGCTTTCTGCCATGTTTATTGATCAAGTGACCATAACCGTGCAAGCGGGGGATGGTGGAAACGGCTGTTGCAGTTTCCGCAGGGAAAAGTATATTCCCTTGGGGGGGCCTGATGGTGGAGATGGTGGCAAGGGCGGAAATGTGGTGCTGGAGACCGACCCCAATCTTACCACCCTGATAGACTTGCGGTATCAGAAGATATATCAAGCGGAACATGGAAAGCCGGGCCGGGGCCAGCAGATGACCGGGAAAAGCGGAAAAAATCTGGTTATACGCCTTCCGCCGGGAACTATGGTCAAGGATGCAAATTCGGGGGAACTGCTGGTGGATCTCAAAGAGCCTCATCAGCAATTCACTAGTGCCGGGGGCGGCGATGGCGGGCGCGGAAACTTGCGCTTTAAATCTTCTACCCAGCGTGCCCCAAGAAGATTTGAAACAGGTTGGCCGGGAGAGAAGAGGACGCTTTTTCTCGAACTCAAACTTCTGGCTGATGTGGGAATCATTGGGTTTCCTAATGCCGGCAAGTCCACTCTCATTTCGAAGATATCCAATGCTCGGCCCAAGATAGCCGATTATCCCTTTACCACCTTGGTGCCAAATTTGGGTGTGGTGAGGTTGGAAGAAGGAACATCTTTTGTTGCCGCTGATATCCCGGGGATAATTGAAGGGGCACATGAAGGGAAAGGTCTTGGGCACCAGTTTTTAAAACATATCGAACGTACCCGCTTGCTTCTTCATTTGATAGATTTTTCGGACCCGGACCAGGAATCCCTTCTGAGCCGTTATCATAAACTTCAATCAGAATTGAAAAGTTTCAGCCCTGTGTTATCCCAAAAGCCACAAATCCTGGTGGCCACCAAGGCGGACGATCCTCAGTCTCAGAAAAATTTTCATGCTCTTTCTGCATCCATGGTCAAATTGAATCCTGTAGTTTTTTTGATCTCGTCTCTGACCGGAGAAGGAATTCAGGATCTGCTATGGAAAATCAAGGAGGGTCTTTCTAAGGAGGAGCCTTCTGAGGAAGAACAAATCGCCAAGTTGTACGGGAAGCGGGAAACCTGAAACCCGCTTCGTTATTGGATCACAAAATCCTCAAATTTGATTTTCTTGACTCGGCCATCACTGTCAATTTTTTTGTTGTATGCGAGTTGAAGCCTTTTCCCCAGTTTTTCCTTAACATAAAGAATATCGTTGTAGAATTTTTTTGCCAGGAATCGTTCTACGGTTTTCACCGTTATTTCCTGGAATAAGGGCAAGGCGCTTTGCATGACACGAGCACTGCCTTCATCCGTGAAGGTTATTTTTACAGTGAAACTGAGGATTAGAATATCATTGACGTCAAAAGCCACCGGCATGATGGTGGAAATTTTTACCATCTTTGCCTCGGGAGACAAAGCTGCGCGCAGGCCTTCCGACTCTTCCCTCACTATCTCTATTGTCTCTGTTGAATCCGAAAGAGTTTTGGATTCTGCGAGCTCCTGAGCGATATCTGATTTTTTATCTTCTCGGGTTTCTCCGAGAATTGCCGGTTTGGCGGGTTTTTCAGATTCCTGCGGTTTGGTTTCCGCCTTTGCGGGTTCTTTCTCCGGGACTGCTGGAGCTTGTTCCTTGTCCGGTTTTGGGGTCAAGCCTTCGGGAACTTCTACTTCGGGTTTTGCGGTCTCAGTTAATTCGGGAGGGGCAAAGGTCTGCCAGGTGAAATAAGCTCCTCCAGCAGTGACCAACAGTCCTAATACTCCTCCTGCCAGCATTAATTTTCCAGTTCGGGTGGCGGGAACGGATATGGGACCAATTTTTATTCGAGCTTCCTCCTCCTCTTCTTCATAGTCTTCATTGTCATCTTCAGGATAATCGTCTTCAGAGACACCTAATTCAGCGGCGGCATCTTCCTCGTCCTCATCTCCTTCTGCC
>DODH01000201.1:1221-2851 GCA_003545625.1 Nitrospina sp. | reverse complement strand
TTCCCTCTTGTGATACTTCTGCTTCCATGAGCATGTGATATTTCTTCCATAGTCTTAATGCCCCAGAATTATCCTTCCTTTCAATTTCTCCGCAAAACAGGAGCCGGCATCAAGATCAATATCAGAATTGTTGGAATTGATCGTTTCATCATTTTCAGCCCTCCGAATACCCCAATATTGCTATAATTTAGCCATTCATACAATTTGTCATCTTTTGATTCATCCCGCTCAATCTTTCATCCTCAAAAATGGATTGCCACGATATGCAAAAAGATAAAAAAGTTGAACCGCCTCAAAATGAAGTTAAGCAGGAACCAACAATGAGTCTGTCAGCCAAGGTTGTTTTGGCTGTTTTTATAGCTTTGTTGGTGACTCTGTTCGTTTTAATGTGGAAGGGATTAGGAGGCGGGCCAATCATAACTCCACGCTCGGCACTATAATGTCATATCAGAATAATAAGGATAGTGTTTTATGATTTCAAAAAATAACATTACAAGATGTGCAAAGACCATTAAACAGTTAATCAATAGATGTGAGTCCTATGGAGAATTTGATAAAGAGGGAAACCTGCATTTAGCCGTAGAAAAAACCGAAACCAGTTCTCTTAAAATATCAAAAGATAAATTAAATGAATGGGACTCATCTGGAATGAGTATTCTTGAGTTACATCAGAAGTTGGAAGTTCAGGCAGAGGATTGTGTTTGGTCTGATGCTTCTCTGGATATACAGATGCCTAAACCAAAATTAAGGATAAAAATATTCTAATATAAACAAACTACTAGCCTGCATATTGCATGAGTATTATAGGGGCTATACGTGGTCCCGTTAAAACCAATTGTGAAAAATGTGAATCGTCAAACTAAAAATGCATTTTTACCACGGGTTGCATCCATTCTTTTAGGGTTCCTCTGCTCCTTGATGGCGCTACCGGCTTGGGCAGATGTCGATCTGATTGATGAAGGCAAAACGGACAGCGCGATCAAGATGTTGGTATTTCCTAAATCGCTGCGGGTGATCGAAAACCGCACGACCCAAGTAAGTAAACGGGATGCAATTTTGTCCGATCCGAAGCTAATTCGCAAAACCCTGTTGAAGGTTGATCCGGCTCGCGTTGTGCCAGCCAAAGCTGGTGAGCCTTTTGCGGGACCCGTTATGCGTGATCGACTGCGGGAACTGGCCAAACGATACAGCGAGGATGTGATTTTCGTATTCCGGCGAAAATTAAAGATCGAACCGGAAAGCCTGACAGCAGCAGAGTTGTTATCCACCGAACATATCGTGCACATTAGTTTCCAGGGTCTACTGTATCTGGCGCGGCAAAAAAGGGTGCTGGCGTTGCCGGGCATCGAGAAAATGGAACGGTTTGCGGTCTTAGCTTCGCCGGAACAAAGAGCGGAACGCTGGCGGAAACTGGCCCGGGACGGACTGAAAAAACTGGCCCAGGAAGCGAGGAAAGTTTTACACTCACACAAATTTGAAAAACGCCAATCGTCGTACTGATTCATCTGTTCAATTATCGACTAACCCTTCATAATAGAGATGTGGATTATGAAAACTTTTAAAATCTAACCGGGTACGCATCCTGACTCACGGGGGGGGGGTTCCCAATGATTTCCGTTAAAAACATCAA
>DODH01000201.1:0-1033 GCA_003545625.1 Nitrospina sp. | reverse complement strand
CAATCGGCGTACTGACTCATTTCAAACATGAAAAAATTTCCAACTCTGGAAGAGATCAAAAAAACAAGGGAACGACTGGGGACTCTTATCCAGGAAACCCCGGCACATCTTTGGACCGATCCTCGGTTGACGGAGCAGGTTGGGAAGGGCACAGAAGTATTTGTCAAACTTGAGCTGTTTCAAGTAACCGGTACTTTCAAGCCCCGCGGAGCCTTGAACGTGATGCTGAACTTGAGTCCCTCCNNGATGGCCAAGACGTTGCGGTATTCAATAAAGGGGGGCAGTTTTTTGCAATGGAGAACACCTGCATCCACAAAGGCGGGTCTTTAGGTGATGGAAGTCTGGACGACGAAACGGTCACCTGCCCTTTGCACGGGTGGCAATATAATGTCACCAATGGCGAATGCCTTATGAAACCGGATACTAAATTAAAAACGTTTCCCGTCACCGTCGAGAATGACGAGGTGTGTCTGGAAATTTAACTCACCTACAATGTTTTGCCCCTTGGCTCCCCCTTCCACGAAGTACCCGTTCTACCCCTGCGGGAGAGCTTTGCATAAGTATATAAAGCGAACATGAACTTCCCCTCGATTCATAGGGAGGGGGCTAGGGGAGGGTTGGATTATGAATTCCGTCAAGAAGCAAAAATGGATATTTTTGATTACATTGAAATATTTTACAATCAGCAACGCCGCCATTTTTAGAAAAGGGAAATTTATGACCGAACATAATTTAGGGAAATGGCATCATGTTTTCGACGGCCATGGCAAAATGTTTACTATCAACGACAAGAAGGTAGCGATGTTCATGATTGAAGGTAAACTTTTTGCTTTTGAGGATGAATGTCCGCACGTGGGAGCTTCTTTGGCCACTGGTAAATTGGAAGGGAAAATAGTGACCTGCCCAGCCCACTATTGGCAATTTGATGTCACCAACGGCGAATGTGTTACCCTGGATTTATGTGATGATGGATCCTTTGTCGAAACTTATCCGGTAAAGATAGAAAACGACGAGATAATTTTAAGTTTACCCT
>DODH01000284.1:549-3990 GCA_003545625.1 Nitrospina sp. | reverse complement strand
GGAAGGTTGGAGGACTTGACGGCTTTGCTTTTGCCTCGTCTTCCTGCGGGAATTCGAGATGCCTCTTTTGCTGATTATGATGGCGATGGAGTGGTGGATGTTTTTCTGGTTTACGCTAAAGGCCAAAACCGGCTTCTGATAAATAACGGAGTAGGAAAGTTCGCAGACCGCACTGAATCTCATATCCCCCGGATTCTTGACGATAGCCAACACGCCGACTGGGCTGATTTTGACCAGGATGGCGACAATGACCTTCTGGTTGTCAACCGATTAATCGACAAACATTACAGGGCTTATCCTGGGGAAACCACATATTTTCTTGAAAATACGGGAGGGGGGAATTTTAAAAAACGGTCACACAAAATGCTTCCCCGCCTCCCTTCTTACAAGGTTTACCTTTTGGACGCAAATGGTAACACCAAACCTGATGCCTTGATCTTGACCTCAAAGGGAGTTTATTATTTACAGGGCAGGGGCCGATGGGATTTTACCAATGAAACCCGCAGACGCCTTCCGCGCTTTCGGTTTTTTCGGGAGATGGCATTTGCCGATATCGATCAGGATGGATTTCTGGATCTCTTCGCCTTATCGCCGACTCCGGGCAGAAGCCGGGTTTGGCTGAACCGCTTCGATTGAGGAAACGTTATGTCACAGTTTAAAAAAATGATTTTTCTTAAAGTGCTTACAACCGTTGCCTGGGCCGATGGAGAAGTCTCGCAGGCAGAGCTTAATATTCTCAAATCATTTTATAGAAAATTTAACTTGGAAAAACATGAATTGGATGAGTTGAAACCCTATCTGCTCTCTCCGGTCTCAAAAAAAGAAAAAGATGCGTTGTATCGCCAGATGGTCGCGGAATTATCTTCCCCGCAGGAGAAAAAAGAAATCATGGGTGCTTTGGAGACCATGGTCGAGGCGCATAAAAGAATGAAGAGTGATGAAAGGGAATTGGTCGACCAGTTCTCTGAATGGTTGAAAAAATCTTCTCATACAAAAAGATCTCTTGGGCGAATAAGAAATTTTTTGCAAAGGACTATTTTCAAGCATGCGCGGGACCCGGACCCTGATATGGAAAAATATTTTAAACGCCATGTGCTGAAAAAAATTGAACTGAAAAGCTCGCATTCTCAAGTATCTACCAACTTGCCCGAGGAGCGGCTTTATTTTATTTGCCTTGTGGGAACGTTGATGGCGGCAATTGCCCATGTGGATGACCATTTTGATCCGGCAGAGAAAAAGGCTTTGAAGCGTTGTCTGACCGATCAGTTTTCTTTAAAAGGAAAAGAATTGACTCTGTTGTTTGAAGTGGTGGAGGAACAAGCACGCCAGGGTTTTGACTTTTATGAAGTGGTTACGGAACTAAATCGGATTGCCTCCTACAACGACCGGACTCATTTGATGGAATGCCTTTTTGAAATTGCCATTGCGGATGGAGAGATGGCCCATGGGGAAGCGGAAGAAATCAGGCGGATTACCAAAGCTCTGCGCATTCCCCATAAAATTTTCATCGAATACAAGGTCCGTGCTTTGGATAAGATAAGGTGATGGTGGAGTCCGGCCAGTTTGAAATAGAAGGATTCTGGTTCAGATGTTGAGAGAATGATGAAAAAAACTCCAAAAAAATTTCTCGGCATTATGTTTGAGTGTTGTAATATTTATCAGCGCGTTTATATAAATAAAGAACGCAATGCTTATGAAGGGCGTTGCCCGAAATGTTTTGCCGAGGTGAAAGTTCGAATAGGAACTGACGGCTCTGATACCCGTTTTTTTCGTGCGCGTTGACTTGTAATGAAACTGGTCCTGCAAAGAGTGGCGCGTGCTTCGGTTTCTGTCAATGGCAGGACTGTTGCCGATATTTCCAAAGGTCTGCTGATTTTATTTGGCGCGGAAAAGCAGGATAATCCTGATAAGGTGCGGGTTCTCGCCGACAAAGCCTTGAACCTGAGAATTTTCCCGGATGACCAGGGAAAGATGAATCTTTCCTGCCTTGATATTTCCGGGGAGGTGCTGGTGGTTTCCCAGTTCACGCTGACTGGAGATTGCACCAAAGGGAGAAGGCCGGGTTTCGACAATGCCGCCCCTCCCAAGGAGGCGGAAGTTCTTTATTGCCAATTCATCGATAAGGTTTCCGAGTCTGGGTTAACTGTTGCCCAGGGCCAGTTTGGCGTAGATATGCAGGTGGAACTGGTGAACGATGGGCCGGTCACCTTCATTCTTGCCACTTAGGCGTGGGGCCAGTACTGCATTACCCGTCAAGCAGGCCAAGCCCTCAAGCGCAATACTTTAATGTTCCCCCTGCGTTATATTCTTCATTAGCCTTCATGCCACGAAGGGGTAACAAGGGGGATAAAGGGAGTTTGCATAAACCAGCAGTTTTGCTGGTGAGCCAAGAGTTGTCTTGGCTTAACGAGTCATTGCTCAGTTGTCACCGGCGGTTCGCCGGACCTGCTAGTGGTTATTTTTCTTTTGATGTGCGGATCTGGTCTTTCCGTTTGTGCAGGTCGTAACCTTTGATTGTTTCAGGAACCTGCAAGTCCTTAAAATTTTCTCGATGAGTCTGGTATTTGGTGAATAAGAGTTCCAGTCTGGCACGGGTCTTTTTGAATAAATCCATTTTCCTGGCTTTATGGTATATGATTTCCGTGATTAGAAGGTTGGAAATGGCATCATAGCTTTGGTTCAGGGTGTCGTAGGCCAATCCCAGTCTGTAATAGGCATCTCCGAAATTCGGGTCATGCTGGACAGCTTTTTTAAACGAATCGATGGCATCATCAACATTTCCCATGTCATATTTGATGCGCCCTGATGAAAAATACGTTTTACTGTCAAAGGGGCTTAGCTTGATCGATAGGTTAAGCTTGGCGAGGGCTTCTTTTCTCTTACCCAGTTTTTCATAGGCCCAGGCCAGGCTATTCAGGATGTTTTCATCCGTTCTGTCCAGTTTCAAAGCGGTTTCCCATTCTTCAATGGCCTTGGGAAAATCCTTTCCTTTTGCGTAAATCACCCCCAGGTTGTAATGTGCCATGGCATTTGAATCGTCCAGTTCCAGAGCTTTCTGATAGGCGGCGACAGCTTTTCTCTTTTGCCCCATTTTTTCATAGACCACCCCCATATTGATGTGGACTTCAGTAAGGCCGGGATTTTTTTTCAGTGCCTGCTTCAAGAATTTTAGAGCCTGTCTGTTTTTACCCGTTTTCGCAGAAAGCGCTCCAAGGTTGTTGAAGACGATATGCATGTTGTTGTTCCTGGTTTGCGCGATTTTGAGGTAGCGAAGGGCGTTTTTGATGTTTCCATTTTTTAGGTAAATGGAGCCCAGGTCGGAGGCGATGTCTGGTTGCGTGTCCTTTAGGCTGAATGATTTTAAGAGGGCCTTTTCGGCATCCAGATAACTTTTTAAATGAAACAGGGCGATTCCTTTTTCACGGTAGGCCTCAGCGTAAT
>DODH01000284.1:0-158 GCA_003545625.1 Nitrospina sp. | reverse complement strand
CTCTTTCGATATAAACTTTTCCCAATTCATAATGGCCTTCCGGGTCATCTGGATTCTCTTTAACTTGTTTCGAGTAGGTTATAAATCTTCCCTCCAGCGAGCCTTCCTGGGGGCCACAGGCCAGAAGAACCAGGAAAAAAAGCAGGATGAAGAATCGA
>DODH01000267.1 GCA_003545625.1 Nitrospina sp. | reverse complement strand
CCACTAGGCCCGGCGAGCCGCCGGTGGCAATGGGCAATAGCTTTTATTGGCTAGCAAAAGGTTTTCTCGGCTCAACGAGCCCTTGCTATCTGCCTCACCTGCTAGGCGTTTCCGGCGAGCCGTCAGTGGCAATGGGCAATAGCTTTATCTGGTTAGCAATCGTATTTCTCGGCTCAACGAGTCCTTGCCAGTTCTCTCCCACGGGAGTGGGGTCGTCTGCGTGGTGGACGTCCGGTGTGTGGCCTTCTGTTATCCGGTTTTGCTTTGGGTGGGCCGCGTCGCTTTCTGCGGGGAGGTGTGCCTTCTTTTTCTTCCAGAAATAATCCTTCCTCAGGCCAGGCTACAGGAATTTTATCTTTCAGGTAATCTTCGACCCGGTCCAAATGCTGGGCGAAGTCTTCACAGCAAAGGGTGATCGCCGTACCCTTATTTCCGGCCCGTGCGGTTCTGCCTATACGGTGGACATAGTCTTCCGCGTCCTGGGGTAAATCATAATTGATGACATGCGTGATATTGTCGATGTGCAGTCCTCGGGAGGCTACATCGGTGGCGATGAGGATATCCAGTTCGCCCTCTTGAAACTTTTCCAATACCTTGATTCGGGCTCTCTGGTGAAGGTCGCCACTGATTTGTCCGGCGTTGAATCCGTTATGGTTCAATTTCCACTCAAGAATCTCGCATTCAACTTTGGTATTGGAAAAAATCAGGACTTTTTCTCCTGCCTCTTGTTTCATCAAACCCAGAAGAAGGTTAAACTTTTCATGTTGTCCAACGTGATAGAGGATCTGGGTGACCTCGTCCACCACTGCTTTTTCCGGCTCGATAGCTACCCGGACCGGATTATTCATATGCTCGTAACACAACTCCATAACCCGGTGGTTGAGGGTTGCTGAAAACAGCATGGACTGGCGTTTGTCGTAGGGAGGACAGGCGCGGAATAAATAACGCAGGTCGGCAATGAAACCCATATCAAACATGCGGTCGGCTTCATCCACAACCAGAACTTCTACCCTTTTCAAACTGAAGAATTTCTGCTTGTAAAAATCGATCAACCGGCCCGGTGTGGCAATGAGGATATCCACCCCCGCCTTGATCTGGTTTCTTTGTTTGTCATAATCCACTCCCCCGATCACACAAACCGTGCGGAACTGACAATGTTTGCCCAGAAGCAGGGCATCTTTTTCGATTTGCCTTGCCAACTCGCGAGTAGGGGCAATAATCAACGCCCGGGGGCCAGCTTTTCCTTTCGCTGCAGACGGAGGGGTACTTTCTAACAGCCGGGTGAACACGGTGATTAAAAATGCCGCAGTTTTTCCCGTTCCGGTCTGGGCCTGTCCGGCCAAGTCCTTTTTCCCAAGGGTGATCGGCAGAGACTTGCTCTGAATAGGTGTGCAGGTTGTAAACTTCGCGTCGCGAACGCCTTGTAAGACCTGCTCCGGCAAGGGCAGGGATTCAAAAATCAAAAGTTCCAAAAGATGCTCCGGGCGGGCAATTCTCACATCGGCGCGTGAGGGTTAGAGCCTTTATTTTCAAAAGGTTAAAAATCATTATTGACGCTCGGGGTTATTATGAGGGGCTGGCCCTTGATTTGCAACTCAAATCTCATTTTACTTGACTTTGCAAGGGGCAAAATGGTTAAATCACGTTCAATTTTTATTCCGGTAACAACCTCGATTGTAAGCCCGCCTGGTCTTGATCTCAAAGAGTTTCCCTTTGATTTTCAATGGTTTTATTGCGATAAGGGGATAAACCGGAAACTTGGAATAAGGTGATTTTGTGATTCAACACGATGTAGTGGTTGTTGGTGCTGGTCTTGCGGGGATGCGTTCCGCTTTGGAAGTATGCAAGGAGCTGGATGTTGGCATGTTGACCAAAGTGTATCCCTCTCGGTCGCATTCCGGTGCGGCGCAGGGGGGTATTGCCGCTTCACTGGGGAACTCGGAGCCGGATAGTTGGGAAGAACATATGTACGACACCGTCAAGGGTGGCGACTTTCTCAGCGATCAGGATGCGGTAGAAGAGTATGTCAAAGCGGCTCCCAGAGTCATCTATGAATTAGAACATATGGGTTGCGTTTTCAGCCGCACACCCGATGGGAAAATCGCCCAGCGCAGTTTTGGCGGGCATTCGAAACCGCGTGCTTGTTTTTCCGCCGACCGCACCGGACATGCTATTTTGCATGCCCTTCATGAACAGCTCATGAAGAATGCGAAATCCGTAAAAATTTATAACGAGTGGTACATGCATGCCCTGATTGTCGATGGCGACCGTTGTAACGGTGTGGTGGTGAGCAATATCCAGACCGGAGAGGTGGAAGTAATACAAGCCAAAGCGGTGATATTTTGCACCGGGGGATATGGCAGGGTATTCAAAATCACTTCCAACGCCTTTGCCAGTACTGCCGATGGAGTCATGGCCGCGTACGATGTAGGGATTCCCCTGGAAGACCTGGAGTTTGTCCAGTTTCATCCATCAGGTTTGTATCGTCAGGGAATTTTATTTTCGGAAGCGGCGCGAGGAGAAGGAGCTTATCTCCTGAACGGAAAAGGCGAACGCTTCATGCAAGAGTATGCTCCGTCCCGTATGGAACTGGCTCCCCGTGATATTGTGGCCCGGGCCGAGCAAAGCGAAATGGATGCCGGCCGCGGTGTGGATGGCAAAGACTGCATCCATCTTGACCTGCGCCATCTGGGTGAGGCCCGGATTAAGGAACGCCTGCCGCAAATCAGGCAACTGGGTATCGATTTCCTCGGTGTGGACTGTATTACAGATTGTCTGCCCATTCAGCCTACTGCGCATTACTCGATGGGCGGTATACCGACCGATATAAATTCCCACGTGATTCTTGACGCAGAGGGCACCCGAATGAAAGGGTTTTTCGCCGCTGGCGAATGCTCTTGTGTCTCTGTTCATGGTGGAAACAGGCTGGGAACAAATTCCCTTCTGGAAGCTGTGGTGTTTGGAGAACGTGCGGGAAAGTCTGTTCTCGAATATGCTGCGGGCATTGACTACGGAAACGTGAATGAAGGACAGGAAAAAGCCCGGATCTTGAAAAAGTTTGAGGATATTTTTCAAAGAGATGGGTCGGAAAGTTACAAAACCATCCGTGAGGAGATGAAAGAAGTGATGATGAGCCATTGCGGTGTTTTTCGCAATGAAGAAAAACTTAAAATCTGTATTGAAACCTTGAAAGGACTGCAAGAAAGGTTCAAAAAAGGTAAAGTGACCGATAAGGGCAAGCTTTTCAATACCGAAATTTATGAAATTATGGAATTGGGAAACATGCTGAGCATTGCCCAGCTAATCGCTAACGGCGCCCTGCTAAGGAAGGAAAGCCGGGGTGGGCATTTCCGCACAGATTTCCCGAAACGTGATGACGAAAACTTTCTCCATCATTCATTGGTCTACGATACCCCGGATGGCCCGGTAGTCAAACCAAAACCGGTTGTGATCACCAAATACCAACCCGCAGAAAGAACTTATTAATGGCGACTTTCAGGATCAAGCGTTTTAATCCAGAAAAACAACCGGAACCCTATTACGAGGAATTCCAGTTGGACATCTCGCCGGCGGCAACGCTTCTGGATTGCATGAACCAGATCAAGTGGACTTTGGATGGTAGTTTGACTTACCGGATGTCCTGCCGCAGTGCGATATGCGGGTCCTGTGCGGTCAAGTCAAACGGTCACGCCCTGCTGGCTTGCCAGCGTCAAGCCGAACACCTTGTAGATGACAACGATACCATCACGCTGGAACCTTTGGGCAACATGAAGCCAATAAAAGACCTGGTGGTCGACTTCACCCCATTCTGGGACAAGGTCAACAAGGTCAAACCTTATCTGGAACCGAAAGAAGCTCCACCGGAAAAAGAACGGCACCAATCCCCAAAAGAGTTCCTGCTGATTGATGATGCGAGCACCTGCATCATGTGCGGGGCCTGCTACTCCGACTGCAATACCCTTGAGGTGGATGACAACTTCCTCGGTCCTGCGGCCCTGGCCAAGGCCCAGAGGTTTGTTGGCGATTCCCGCGATTCGCAAACCCTCGAGCGGGTTAAAGCGCTCAGTGAACCAGGTGGCATCTGGGACTGTACCCATTGCGGCGAATGTAGTGAGCGTTGCCCGAAACCGGCCCATCCGTTTGAGCGCATCAAGGAAATCATGACCGTGGCGCTGGAGCAGGGCGTGCACAACAATACCGGAGCCCGGCACGCGCTGTCTTTTTTTAATTCCGTTAAAAGAAGCGGTAACCTGAATGAAAACCGGATACCCGTTGAGTCAATGGGAATTTTCAATATTCCCGGACTGCTTAGTCTGCTTCCGATAGGAATCAGAATGTTTCTCAAAGGCAAGGTTCCCCCGGTCATTCATCATTCTATTGAAGAAGTGGATGACGTTAAACGAATTTTTAAGGAGTTGGATCAATGAAGTTTGCCCT
>DODH01000111.1:4006-4184 GCA_003545625.1 Nitrospina sp. | reverse complement strand
ATTTCACTTCATCCCAAAGCAGAATTATAGCACCCCCTGCTCTATTTCATTTAATTGGTTCAGAATGGGGAGACCACACCGGCCCATTCTCATGGAGAGAGTTGGGCAATGGCCCTTAAGCCGAGCTACCGATTGCTTGCCCATTCACTTTGTTGCACACCGGCCCCACGCCTAGTGG
>DODH01000111.1:0-3707 GCA_003545625.1 Nitrospina sp. | reverse complement strand
CACACCGGCCCCACGCCTAGTGGCGGTTAGCGGTAGATAATTTGCACTTTGCCTTTACGGTTGGCTTTGAAGGCCGCCATCGTTGTGGCTTCGCCTAACAGGTTCAGCGCCAAATCCAGAACTTTTAACTGGGGAAAGTTTTGTGACTCGATCAAGGCGATGGCCCCCTGATCGGTGATACTATTTTGCCCCAGATACAATAACTCCAGATTGATAAAGTTTTTGGAATTGGCAAAAGCCCGTGCCCCTTCATCGCCAATTTCGTTACGAAACAAATTCAATGTCACCAATTGCACAAACCCTTTGGCCGAGGCAAGAATTTCAGCCCCCTCCGGGCTGATCAAATTATCGTTCAGCATAAGGGTCTTCAGGTTGGCTAAATTTTTGGAGGCCACCAGAAATTCCATGCTGTCATCACTGATTTCGTTTTTCCACAGCTTTAAGGATTCCAATTGCCCAAGATAAGGCGACTCCGAAATGGCTTTCAGGCCCAGGTCACCCAGCAGATTCCCCCATAGATCCAAATGTTTCAATCCAGCCAGATGCGGGGACTTGGCAAGGGCTTTCATACCCCTATACTTAATCTTGTTTCCCTGCAGGTAAAGAGTGGTGACTTTGGCAAGAGACACCATCCCCGCCAGTTGTTTCGCTCCCGAGGGGCCTATTTTTAATCCGCTGAGATCAAGAGTCTTGCCATCATGGCTCAACCGCTTGGCGACCAAAGCAGAAATATCTTCAGCCCAACTCAATGAGGGGATGGCGAAAAGAAAAAGCAGGAGATAAGTAAAACGAAATCTTGGTTTGAACGCTGACATGAAGTCAGGTTAACAAATACTTGAAGATGGTGTAAATAATTTTTGTGCCCGCCTTGATGGTGCCGGAAAAGGTTCCGGTGATCTTGGAGACCCCCACCCTCTCACGGTATTTAACCGGAATTTCCAGAATACGCAGCCCCTTCTTAACTGCTTTGATCTGCATTTCCACCGTCCAGCCGAAGTTGGTATCCTGCATGGCAATGGCTTGCAACGATTCATAGCGAATAGCCCGGAATGGCCCCAGGTCGGTATACTGATGTCGAAAGAACAGGCGCATCAAAAACACGGCCAATTGGTTGCCATAACGCGATTGCGGTAACAATGCGGAGCGGCTTTCAGGAAGTATCATGCGGCTACCCAAAACAAAATCCATTTCTCCGGATTCTATCGGCGCAACCAGCTTAACAAGTTCTTCCGGGTAGTCACTGAAATCCCCATCCAGAAACACCACGATATCCGGATTATCCAGCACGGAAATTCCCTTCAGGCAGGCGGAACCATAACCTCTCCTTTGTTCCGCAACCACGCGTGCGCCTTTTTCGCTCGCAGACCGGGCAGTATTATCCGTCGAATTGTTATCGACAACGATAACTTCATGAATCAGGTTTTGCGGCAGGGCATCAAGAACAAGTCCAATAGAGTCTTCTTCATTGAAAGCTGGAATAATGACCGATATCCGGGAAGGCATGGAGATGGTTCAGAAGCTGTTAGCGAGGGCTTTTTTAATGCCGGATACAAAATCGGCGATGTTTCGGTTGCGCTCAATCGGGTCGGAATAGGTTTCGATCATCTTAACGATGGCACTTCCAATAATGACACCATCTGAGCATTGCGCCGCTTCTTTGGCCTGCTCGGGTCCTGAGATGCCAAAGCCGACCAGCACCGGGAGCTGTACTTTGTTTTTAATCGTAGTGACTTTCTCTTGCAGGTTTTTAGACAGCGCAGTTTTTGTTCCTGTGGTGCCCGTCAGCGACACATAATAAACGAAACCTTTACTGATCTCGCCGATTCGCTGGATTCGATCCGAGGTACTGGTGGGTGCCAACAGAAAAATCATATCCAGTTGTTTTTCATTAGCGTAAGCAAGGAATTCATCCGCCTCTTCGGGTGGAAGATCGGGAACAATCACCCCATCCACTCCTGCCTTGACCGCATCCTCCACAAATATTTTCTGGCCATAAACGAACACAGGATTAAAACTGGTCATGAGAACAATCGGCAACTGCGACTGGCTCCTGATATCCGTTACCAGCTCGATAATTTTTTTCAGGGTGGTTCCATTTTGCAGGGAACGATGTGAAGAAGCCTGAATGACGGGACCATCTGCAAGAGGGTCCGAAAACGGGACACCAATTTCGATGATATCGGCGCCACTTTTCTCAATCACGGAAAAAATTTCTTTTGACGCCGATAGATCCGGGTCCCCGGCAGTAAAAAAAGCCACCAGGGCCTTATTGCCACTGTTTAATCTTTCCTGTATCCGGCTCACAACGAAACTCCCATTCTATCCGCCACCTGGTTCACATCTTTGTCACCCCTGCCGGAGAGGCAAACCAGAATGATTTCATCTTTTTTCATCGTGGGAGCCATTTTCATCACATGGGCGATGGCATGCGCCGACTCAAGAGCCGGAATGATTCCTTCCAGATTGGAAAGCAGTTTAAATCCTCCCATCGCTTCCTCATCGGTGATCGAGACATATTGAGCCCGGCCCGATTCCCGAAGATAACTATGCTCGCAACCCACACCCGGATAATCCAGCCCCGCCGAAATCGAATGCGCTTCGGTCACCTGCCCATCCTCGTCATGCAAGAGGTAGCTCATCATTCCATGCAGAACCCCTGCCGACCCTTTGGTGAGAGTCGCACCGTGTTTATCCGTATCCAGACCCAGACCAGCGGCCTCGACTCCTACCAAACGAACCTCTTCTTTTTCCAGAAACGGATAAAACAGCCCTATGGAGTTACTGCCCCCACCCACACAGGCTACACAGGTATCGGGCAATCTGCCTTCTGCCTCCATTATCTGTTGGGTAGCTTCTTCTCCGATCACCCTTTGAAAATCTCTGACAATCATGGGGTAAGGATGCGGACCCACCACCGAACCAATAATATAATGTGTGCTCTCAACAGTGGTGATCCAGTTGCGGATGGCTTCGCTGGTGGCATCTTTAAGTGTTCGTGTACCAGCGGTGACAGGGATGACCGTTGCTCCCAAGAGCCGCATGCGGAAAACATTGAGTGCCTGCCTTCGCATATCTTCTTCACCCATGAACACTTCGCATTCCAGCCCAAACAATGAAGCGGCAGTAGCCGTTGCCACACCATGTTGCCCTGCTCCGGTTTCGGCGATCACCCTTTTTTTGCCCATTCTTTGAGCCAACAAGGCACTACCGATCGTGTTGTTGATTTTATGCGCCCCGGTATGAGTCAGATCTTCGCGCTTCAAATAAATTTTCGCGCCACCAAGATGTTCCGTAAGGCGCTGGGCAAAATAAAGCGAGGTGGGCCGACCCACATAGTGTTTCAGGTAATAATTCAGATCTTTTTTAAATTGAGGATCATTTTTTGCTTCCTCATAAACCTGTTCCAACTGTTGCAGGGCAGGCATGAGGGTTTCAATGACATACTTGCCGCCAAATTTTCCAAAATGCCCCCGTGAATCGGGCTGTTTATGCGGTTTCATGGTTTACTCCCGGATCTGATATTTTTTAGAAACAAACGAACCTTTTCAGGATCTTTGATTCCCGGTTCTTTTTCCACTCCAGAACAGACATCAACCCCATAAGGGCGAACCTGAACGATGGCTTGGCGAATATTGCGAGCAGTCAGCCCCCCAGCCAGGATAATCGGACCCATTTTTTTGGCGCGATGAGCCAGGTTCCAGTCAAAA
>DODH01000039.1 GCA_003545625.1 Nitrospina sp. | reverse complement strand
TGGTGAGAGGCTGAGTCCACCTTGTTGACGGCAAGAAAGAAAGGCTTCCCGGTTTTACGAACCTGCGCGATCACTTCCCTGTCCGTTCCGGTCAGCCCGACCTGGTTATCCACCACAACAATCACAAAATCCGCTTCTTCCCGCGCCCACAGGGCCTGCTCTACCACTCTTAGTTCTATCTGGTTCGCGGTATTGATATCAATTCCGCCTGTATCAACAATTAAAACCGGACGGCTCTCAAATTCCGCCGCACCATAAATCCGGTCCCGGGTCACCCCTGGTGTGTCATTGACAATCGCCGAACGGCTCTGTGTGAGTTTGTTGAATAAGGTGGACTTGCCAACATTGGCTCTGCCAACGATAGCGATGATAGGAACTGTCATGCCTCTTCCTTTAAATAGATGGACCTTTGTCCTGTAGGTATTTATGGATACCTTCCGCTACGGACGAAGCCAGTCTATAAAGGTAGTCGGGTTTGGCAAGCATGCGTGCCTCTTTCCGGTTGGTCAAAAAACCGACCTCAACCAGAATGCTGGGCATATCGGCACCATGAAGGACGTAGAAAGGGCCCTCTTTGACCCCAAGGTTCTTCAATTCCCGAAACTTTTTCCGGGATGATCGAAAAAGGTTATCCTGCACCGTGCCCGCCAGGCGGGAAGAGTCATTAATCTTGGTGGTGGTAATGAGGCTTGCAAGAATTTGCTGAACCTGATCATCCTTGACAGAATGAACCAGTTCGCCATTTTCCCGAGCGGCGGTAGCTAAAGCCCTGTCATTATTAGTCGTCCCAAGAAAATACGTTTCTATACCATGCGCTGATTTTCTTTTAGCGGCATTGGCATGAATGGAAACAAACAGTTCCGCGTTGCGGTTGTTGGCAATCTCACTTCTTTCTTTAAGCGGAATAAACGTATCATCCTTTCGGGTCATCACCACACGATATTTGAACCGGTTGACCAATATGGTTTTAACATGACGGGCAATGGTCAGGTTGATATCTTTTTCATGGATTCCCCTTTTACTTTTCGCTCCATGGTCTTTGCCTCCATGGCCCGCATCCACAACAATTAATGGTGCGGAATTCCTTGCCTTATTAGAAGAAGGTGCGTAAAGATAGCCCCTCTTGCCTTTTTTGCCCTTTTTAAAAAGCGCTTTTTTAACCGGCGGTTTAGCTTTGGTTGCTACAACAATTTTTTTCCGGGGCTCTTTTTTTATATCCTTTTTTTTCAGCTTGGTGATTAGCCCTGGAGAACGGGAACTTATTTTTTTCTTTTCTTTCTTTCTTTCCGGTTTCACGGATAAAGCGACCTGTACCGGTTCAGTCCTTTTCGATTTCCTCACTACATTCGGTTTTTTGTTTGCTGGCGGTGGTGACACCTTTTTTGTTTTATGCACCAGAGAGAGTGACGCGAGCTTCTGATATTGCAGGCGGGCCTTCTTTGCCTGATCACCATTGGGATACTTCTCAAAAATCATTTTTAGAATACTTGCGGCAGATGAAAAATCCTTTTTATCACGATAGATCTTAGCCGACTCAAACATCGCGTCATCGGTCAACGTTCCCGGTGAAAAATCATGAGAAACTTTTTTGTAATAACGGAGAGCCTGGTCCAAATCCTTTACATTTTTGGAAATCCCGTTCAATCCTTGGTACAACCGGGCCATGGTAAAAACGGCTTTATAAGCCTGTGGGCTTTGGGGATAACGTTCCACCACTTTGGAAAATTTATGAATGACCTTATTCCAATGGTGACGGAATTTTTGTTTATCCGGAGATCCCATGAGCTGGTAATAGGATTTCTGCGCCAGATAATAAAGATCTCCCGAAGAAGAGGTCCTGGCCCAGACAGAAGAAACCTGCAAACACAGAAATACTAAACCCGCAATAAACGCCGCGTTTCTCAATTTTGAATGATGTTGATGCATGAACATGGCAAGGCCTTAAAAATGCCCAGTCACCTTAACTAGTTAATTTTATTGAAGTTTTGTCGATTAAGCATAACATTTCCCCCTCACAGGGTCAAGCCGTCTACAAATAAGAAGACAATCATCTGCCTTGCGCCAGACGTTCGGCCAGGTAAACAGGCAAACCATTTTCACGGATTTTGCCCTGAGCAGAATTCAAGTCGTATTCAAAGCGGCAGAGTTCCACCGTTTTCTCTTCGGAGTCATAAATCATGAATGAAGGGTCCGGGTTTCCGTCTCGGGGTTGCCCCAAACTACCATCATTAAAAATATAACGGTGTTCCGGCTCAATATCCCATAACTCCGAGACATAATCGTTCACCTCTCCATCCGCTGTTTGTTCTAGAATAACGGGCTTGTGAGAATGGCCCACGAAGCAGATGGGGGCGTCAAAATGTCTGAAATAACGTTTGGCCCCGGTTTTTGAAGTCACATAATGCCAGGCCTCCGGTTCAAAGGGAGACGCATGCACCCAATACACCCCTCCCTCGTCGTGATCCAGAGGAAGCGACCTTAGAAAATTTTTATTTTCTTCTGTCAGTTTTTCTCGGGTCCACAGGCACGATTCATAGGCATAGGAATTAAAATAAGTGGTATCTGTCTTTTCGACAGCGGCCCAATCATGGTTTCCCGCAATGGTAAAATCTGCCTTTTCCCTTACCCATTGAACACAAGGGTTGGGGTCGGCTCCATAACCGACAATATCCCCCAGGCAAACCAGTTTGTCGTAAGCGATAGTTTCTATCTCTTTTTGGAATTGATTCAGGGCTTCGAGGTTGCTGTGCAAATCAGAAAAGATAATATAACGCATGGCCGCATAGCGGTTTATTTTAAGGTTGAGGTATCCTTAAGGGTTTCTTTAAAAACCTTATCGAGAATGCCGTTGATAAAATCCGGGGAATCTGTGGATCCAAATTTTTTCGCAATCTCAACAGCCTCGTTAATAACTACCTTTGGGGGGGTGGAAGCCTCAAACAATAATTCGCTAATACCTAGACGCAAAATGTTCCGGTCGATCATGGACATGCGATCCAACGCCCAGTGGTCACTGAATTTTTTAAGCTGAATATCGACCTCTTCCGACTGGGAAAAAACCTTATCGACCAGCACTTTCATAAACTCGGTGATTTCATGATGGGTATCGGCTCTTTCACAAAACTGCTCTATCTGAGCTTCACAGTCATCGGAGTTAAATTCGCTCTGATACAGGAATTTTAAAGCCAGTTCCCTGGCGGCACGCCGCTTTCCCATAAGCTTCCTCAAATTTTCTTGAATAAATTTGCCATTTCAACAGCCGCTAGAGCCGTTTCTCTCCCCTTATTAGAAGAGTCGGAACCCGATCTTGCTACCGCCTGTTCAAGGTTGTTTGTAGTCAATACACCAAATAAAACGGGAATATTGAACTCGAGCCCTATCTGGCCGACCCCACGGCTGGTTTCAGCCGAAATAAAATCGAAGTGCGGGGTATCTCCTTTAATCACTGCTCCCAGACAGATGATGGCATCGAACTCTCTGGAGGAGCAAAGTTTTTTTGCAGCCTGTGGAATTTCAAACGCTCCGGGAACCCGGACCACTTCCAGGTCTTCTTCATCGGCCCCGTGCTCCTTGAATGCTGATAGCGCACCGCTGAGAAGCTTGCTGGTCACAAAGTCATTAAAGCGACTCACTACGATGCCAAAACGGAGCCCTTTCGCATTGTGGTCCCCTTCTATATATTTAGCCATGCAAGGGCACCTCTAAAAAATGCTTTTGGCCACGAGGGACCCTTATGAAATAAGGGTCGCGAGTTGCCACAGAGAAAATTACCGAATATATAAAGATGCCCTCAAATAATTCATTTAATATTTTGGAACATATGACCCATTTTTTTCTGTTTGGTCCGAAGGTATTTTATATTGTCCTCTTTAGCCTGGACTTCAATATGCACCCTTTCTACCAAGTGCAGGCCATAACCTTCCAGCCCTACAATCTTCCTGGGGTTGTTCGTCATGATCCGGATCTTTCCGAGCCCCAACTTACGCAGGATCTGGGCACCGATACCGTAATCCCGCAAATCGGGCTTAAACCCGAGTTCTTCATTAGCCTGTACAGTATCTTTTCCCTGATCCTGTAACGCATAGGCTTTCATCTTGTTGACAATTCCTATCCCCCGTCCCTCTTGATACAAGTAAAGCAGGACACCTTTTCCATCCTGTTCAATCATCTCCATGGATTTTTTCAATTGCTCTCCGCAATCGCACCGGTAGGAACCAAAAACATCTCCCGTCAAACATTGTGAGTGAACCCGGACCAATGTAGGTTCATCTTCCTGAATTTCTCCTTTGACCAGCGCAATATGTGTCTGGTCATTCAAAATATTTTTAAAGACAACAGCGCGAAACTCACCTGAAGGTGTCGGCAAAATGGTGGAGGTAACCTCTTCTACTAACGTTTCCTTCTTGAGCCGGTATTCGGCTAGGTCTTTGGTGGTGATCATTTTCAACCCATGCACTTTTATAAATTGCGTCAGGTGCGATACCCGTGCCATGGTGCCATCATCATTCATGATTTCGCAAATCACACCATAGGGTTGTAAACCGGCAATACGCGCCATATCCACCGAAGCCTCGGTCTGCCCCATGCGAACCAGCACACCTCCGTTTTTTGCCCGCAATGGAAAAATATGTCCCGGTTTTACCAGATCGCTTCTAGCGGAATCCGGATCAATCGCAACTTTAATTGTATGCGCCCTGTC
>DODH01000005.1 GCA_003545625.1 Nitrospina sp. | reverse complement strand
AGATAATAGAAGTTAATCTTTAGGAAACAATAAGATATGAAAATTGTGCTGCGTGCCCTGCCTTGGTTTGCGGTTTTTTTAATGTTTAGTGTGGCAACTGCGGGAGCTGAGACCCTTTCAGAAAGATTCAAGAAAGGAAATTCCGATTTTGGAGGCCAACTGGGCTGGGGTTGGACGGCAGATATCCCTCCAGGGCCAAACCGTACGGACCTGGGGTTTTTGTTCTTTTTCCCCAACTGGCAGCACAATTTGACAGGGCTGATTGGCAAGTCCTCCTGGTACCAAGGTGCCTGGTTCTACCACATGGAAGCCGGGGTAGCCCTTTCCGATCGAAACGAGAAATTCCTGGTTGGATGGTCGCCGGTGATGGCCCAGTATAAATTCTTGAGTTCTAAAAGAAGATGGGCACCGACCGTTCTGTTGGGTGCGGGGTTTTCGATGACTAACTGGAAAGATGAAGCGACACGGGAACTGGGCAGTGAGTTCCAGTTCTTGCTTCATATAGGGGCCGGGTTGGAATATTTCAAGAAGAAAGGCGCTTACTCCATTAATTACCGGTTGTTTCATGTTTCCAACGCCGGAATCCAGTTCCCAAATATCGGACTCAACGCCCACATGATCACTATGGGTATGCGCTTCTAGCCACTAGGCGTGGTGACAGTGTGCAATAACTTTTGCTGGCAGACGTGATATTTAGCCGTAACCTTCGTGAGCCTGTTATATCCCTTCCATAAATTTCATGCCCCGAAGGGGTAGAAGGGGTAGAAAACGATGGCACATTTCCCCCGGCGGTTCGCCGGTATTCTCAACCGCTTCTTTTTTGTTATTGAGCGTTTTGCCTATCGCCGTTCCCTGCTCGTCATTTCTGTATCCCTCGTTTTAGCTATCCTCTCTTTGTGGGTGACCGCGCAAAAACTTACTTTTAAAACCGGGCGAGGCGATCTGGTAGCCAAGGGTCTGCCTTATGTCGAACAATATAAAAATTACCGCGAGCAGTTTGAAGACCTGGAAGGTATGGTCGTGGTGGTGGAAGGAAAAAACCCTGCGGACATGGCAGGCTTTGCCGAAGCGCTGGCAATAAAACTGCAAGCCCAGTCGCATCTGTTTTCCCAGGTTGTTTATAAAATAGATACCCACTACTTCCGCTCGCGGTTCCTGCTTTATCTCAATCAGGATGAATTGCAATCATTGACCCGGAAACTGGTGGACCATCAGGGTTTTCTGGAATCGGTGAACGGTGCACCAGGATTGCACACGCTTTTATCCAGCATCAATGCTGAAATCAGTTCCGGTATGGTTGATTCTCTGCTGACCGATTTTTTGGGCGGGGATGATGAGGAAGAAACCGCAGATGCCGGAGGCCTCAGTCTGCTGATTCGACTACTGGAAGAAATGACCCGGCACCTGATGGGTGAAACCGGTTATCGTTCACCCTGGCAGGCATTATTTACAGGCAGTGGCGATTCCCTGCGCGAAAAGGGGTACATGGTCTCTGAAAACGATGACCTGCTTTTCATTCTGGTGGTTCCCAACGAAGACGAAACCAGTTTTACCGGTTACAAGGACGCGGTAGCTCTGGCCCGCCAATATATAGCCGAAACACAAAAAGACTTCCCCGATATTACGGTGGGGCTCACCGGTGAAGAGGTGATATCCAGCGATGAAATGGTGACCACCCAGGCCGATGTCGAAACCGCCTCCAAAATTGCTTTAACAGGGGTAGCCCTGCTGTTCATCATTGCTTACCGGGGAGTTGTCAAACCCCTTCTGGCTGTGTTCTGCCTTCTGCTTGCGTTGTGCTGGACTATAGGTTTCACCACCTTGACCATTGGCCACCTGAATATTCTTTCCATAGTTTTTACCACCATCTTGATCGGATTGGGTATCGATTTTGGCATCCATATTCTCGAACGCTACAAAGAAGAACGGTTAAAGGGCAACGAAATCCTCGAGGCCTTGCAAAAAACCGTGCAGGGAACAGGAAGGGGAAACTTCTCCGGCGCCATCACCACTGCCATGGCATTTGGTGCCATGGTGCTGACTGACTTCATCGGTATTGTGGAACTGGGTTGGATCGCTGGATGGGGTATCCTTTTCTGCATGGTTGCCATGCTCCTGGTTCTTCCCGCTCTGATCACGCTGGAAGAAAAATGGCGAAAGCCAAGTTACGCGCAGGGTGTGCGGGGAAAGTCCGCGACACCCAAACAAAAACAATGGGTCGATAAGTTGTTCGATCATTATTACCTCATCATCGGACTGTGTACCGTTCTGGTTCTCATCGCTTCCGTGTCATTGAAAGACCTGCGTTTTGACTACAACCTGCTCAACCTGCAGGCCAAGGGTACCGAGGCAGTTCAATATGAAATGAAAATTCTTGAAAGTGCCGGGCGTTCCGCCTGGTCCGCCGCTATGCTGGCCGATTCCCTGGAAGAGGTGCAACAAAAAGAACTTCAGCTTAAGGCCTTGCCCACCGTGGCCCGGTTTGAGAGCATCTCGGTGGTGATCCCGGAACATCAGGAGGAAAACTTACTCACTATCCGAAAAGACCTCGCGCCCCTTTTAAAAGAGCTGGAAGTGGAACCAGAAGATGTTGCCTTTTCCTTAAAAGCGTTAAACAAAACCCTGAAACGCATCCAGTTCAAACTGCAAGGCCGGGAGGAGGGCGGGGACTCGCTCGACCCTGTGCGGGTAGCAGGAAACCGTCTCAGAAATTTTCTCGAAAAAAGTCAGAAGATAGAACAGGGTCTGGCAGAAAGCAGACTTGAAAATTTTTCTGCATTGCTTTTCACCGATTACCGGGACCTTATGGATGAACTCAAGGCCAATGCTGAACCGCGATTGGTGCGACTGGAAGAAATTCCGCCAAAATTAAGAGAGCGTTACATCTCCAAAAAAGGCAAATACGTGATTCATATCTATCCCAGCGTGGATATATGGGATCTGGATGAACGCCGGAAATATTTAAACGACCTCAGGTCGGTGGACCCCAATGTCACCGGCACAGCAGTGCATATGTTTGAATCCACACGGCTGATGACAGAAGGTTATGT
>DODH01000200.1 GCA_003545625.1 Nitrospina sp. | reverse complement strand
CGGGCCAGTGTCCCTGCCCCCTTTTTTAAATCAATCATCGGGGTATCGAGCCAGATCCCTATCTTGCCATGCGGAGTTTTCACACCTCTTCCTTCTGCGGTTTCCTTGATGATGGCTCCCGCCAGCACATCGCGGTATGCCATCTCGTCGATAAAGTGCACTCCTTCTGCATTGACCACCTGGGCTCCTGTCGACCGGATCGCCTCGGTCACCAACTGCCCGGCCAGGGCTTCCGGGAAACAGGCCCCGGAAGGATGGTACTGGTAACTGTCGAGATGAATGAGGCGGCACCCCTGCCGATAAGCCAGTACCAGACCATCACCCGTCGCTCCCACATGATTACTGGTGGGAAACCCCTGCAAGCGAAGCTGTCCGCTCCCACCAGTAGCCAGAATCACCGCCCGGGCCGAAACACAAACCGTTTTTCCGGCATTCCGGTCAAACAGGATAGCGCCGGTCACCCGGCCTTTGCCGTCATCAACCAGTTCCATCGCCACATGTTCTTCCAGTATGTGAGTGCCGGTCAGGCGCACCGCGTCTTTCAACACACGCATGATCTCTAGCCCGGTATAATCCCTGCAAGCCAAAACACGCGGCACCGAAGTTCCACCACCACCGCGTAGACTAAACCGTCCATCCTCATTCTGGTCGAACAGGCAACCGAGTTGACTGAGCCAGCGGATGCTTTCAGGGCCTTGTTCACAAAGAATCCGCAACAGGTCCGGGTCATTATCACCGTGTCCGCCGACCAGTGCATCGGCAAAATGTCGCCTTGGCGAATCGTCATCACCGAGCGCAGACTGAATGCCGCCCTCGGCCATCACCGTGTTGGAATCACCCAGCCTGAGTTTGGTAGCCAGGTGAACGGATAGACCCGAACCTTCCAGCGTCAAAGCCGCAGTCGCTCCGGCTCCACCGCCGCCTAGTATCAACACATCGGTCTCAATTTCAGCCTTGGGCAGGTAGCCCGGCTCAAGGGAACTGTCGCCTTCTAAAAGTTGCGCCAGCTCTAAAGGAAATTCCTGCTCCCCGGCGTTTGGGCCGACTGCCACCTTGCGTTCGTGACCCAGATAATCCGGATGGTATTGTTTGAGAATGGCCTCTGCCTGGGCTGAATCAGGCTGAGGCGCGGGCTGATCGAGCCTGGCCAAACGCGAGGCTTTAAGCTTTTCCAGGGACTCCTTCGCCCATTCCATCATGGCTCGATCCTCTCTGACTGGCGAAATTTTTTAGCTCTTTGCAACCTTAGTTCACCATCTTCCACCAAAAGATATTGCCATTCTTGCTCAGCACTGGCCTGGGTTTTTGCGATGGCAAGATTCCGGCTCATGCCTAAAGAGCGGCGCACCCAGAGCCCCATATTATGCGGTTTGACTTTATCTTCGCAGACGAATCGGCACAGCCCGCAATGAATGCAGGTGGTAAAATCTTCCGCCACGGCTGAAAACTCGCCCTTTTGCATACGCAAAACCGAGTCCATCACCGGAATTGACATAGGGC
The DNA here is from genome assembly GCA_003545625.1 of Nitrospina sp. The sequence goes on along the minus strand of DODH01000200.1, from coordinate 6,060 downwards.
AGGCAGTGGTACAGCTTCCGCATTTCGTACACCGGCTGAGAGTGGGAAACGCCGACTGTAGAGTGGAAAGTTCCGGGTTAGCCACCGGTTCCACCGCAGTATCCTCTGCGACAGGGCAAGGAAAAATTTCCATCCCTGCCTCCACCGGTTTCATGCAGGCTAGTTCCGTCCCTCCCGTACGGCCATCGGAATAACGCAGGGTGACGGTGCAAGCCCCGCAGACCCCCCCGGCGCACCCGGTCTTGACGCTTTCCGCCATTCCGGCGGCCCAAAGGGCATGCACAATGGTTTCGCCAGTCTGCGCCTGGATCGTTTTTCCGGAAATTTTTATTTCTACTGTTTTCTCTGCCATAAGCTCATACGAAGTTGAGAGATGATCCCAGATTATGTTAAATTACTCCAAGTTAATAATATTTTTTTGCATAAGGAACGAATATGTCCGGTCATTCCAAGTGGGCCAGTATAAAACATAAAAAGGGCGCGGCCGACGCCAAACGCGGAAAAATTTTCACCAAGCTCATTAAGGAAATCACTGTGGCGGCTCGCATCGGTGGCGGAGACCCCGCTGGCAACCCGCGCCTTAGAACCGCCATCTTGATCGCCAAAGGCAAAAACATGCCGGTCGACAACATCACTCGCGCCATTAAAAAAGGTACTGGCGAGTTGGAAGGCGTACACTATGAAGAGGTCACCTATGAAGGATACGGTCCCGGAGGAGCGGCCATCTTTTTGGAAGCGATGACCGACAACAAAAACCGCACCGTCAGCGAAATTCGGGCCGCCCTCGGTAAAGCCGGCGGAAACCTCGGTGAAAACGGCTGTGTGGGGTGGATGTTCGAGAAAAAAGGACTCATCACCGTTAAAACCGAGGCTAAAAGCGAAGACGACCTTATGGAACTGGTCATCGATGCCGGTGCCGATGATATGCAAACCGTTGAAGATCACTACGAGATCACCACCGCCATTGAAAATTTCGAGACTGTGCGCAAGGCTCTCGAAGAAGCGGATGTACCCATGGATACGGCAGAGCTTACCCGCATTCCCCAAAATACCGTTTCGCTGGATGCGAAAAAAGGCAAAGCACTACTCAAACTGATGGATATTCTGGACGACCACGACGACATCCAAAAAGCCTATTCCAATTTCGACATCCCGGATGATGTCATGGCCGCTATCATTGAAAGTAGCTAAAACCCCGACCGGCCCCTCTTTTTATAGACAGGTCCAACCTTTTCACCAAGGCTGAATAAAATGCGTGTCATGGGAATCGACCCCGGAAGCAACTGCACCGGATTCGGTATCGTTGAAGAAATCAAAGGCGACCTGCATGCCGTACACTGGAGCAGTGTGCGCAGTACATCCAAACATACTTTTCCCGACCGACTCAAACGCATTTATGATGAACTGGTGCTCGCCATAGAGAAATTTCAGCCCGATGTGGTAGTAGTGGAAGACCTGTTCTACGCCACCAACGTGAAAACAGTAATAAAACTTGCGCAAACCCGCGGCGTCATCCTGCTGGCCGCCATCAATTGCGGCATTGAGCTTGCGGAATACAGTCCGCTGGAGATCAAACAATCAGTAGTCGGCTACGGACGCGCCGATAAAAACCAGGTGCGCGATATGGTTACCGTCCTGCTCAAGCTTAAAGAAAAACCCGAACCGTTTGATGCCTCCGACGCTCTGGCTGTCGCTATCTGCCACATTCATAACGCCGGACTGCAACAAAAAATCAAACTCGCACAAAGATAATTAAAACATGATCGCCCACCTTAAAGGACAGCTGACTTATAAGTCTCCCGAATATACCATCGTCGATGTCAATGGCGTGGGCTATCAGGTTTTCACACCACTATCTACCTATTACGCCCTGCCCGGCTTGGGCCAAACGGTTTCGCTCAGGGTGCATACCCGCGTACGGGAAGATGAACTGAAACTTTTCGGTTTTTTGACAGAAGAAGAACAAACTATTTTTCAAAAACTCATTACCATCAACAAGGTTGGACCCCGGGTGGCTCTGGGCATCCTGTCCGGTATGTCCCCGGCAGATTTTATTTCCGCTGTGATGAATAATGATGCCGCCAGACTGAGCACCATCCCCGGTGTCGGCAAAAAAACTGCCGAACGCCTGGCCATGGAAATGAAAGATAAACTGGCAGACCTGGCACTGGAAATGGCGCATCACCCTGGAGCCACACCAAAGCAAGGCTTCTATGACGACGCACTCTCGGCTCTTGTCAACCTCGGCTATAAAAAACCGGAGGCAGAAAAAGCCCTGAAAACAATCTATAATCAGAACGGCAAAGACGCCAGCCTCGAAGACCTCATTAAAGAAAGTTTGAATATTTTATAGCGGGTCTCACCCGCAGGAAAAAATAATGGACGAAGACAGACTCATAAACTCGGAACTGGATAACGAAGAAGTCCAGTACGACAACAGTCTCAGACCCAGCCAACTGGCCGAATATGTCGGGCAGGAAAAGATCAAGGAAAACCTGAACATCTTCATAGCCGCCGCAAAAATGAGAGAGGAGTCCCTCGACCATGTGCTGTTTTACGGTCCGCCCGGCCTTGGCAAGACCACGTTAGCCAATATCATCGCTGGCGAAATGGGCGCAAACCTCAAGAGCACCTCGGGTCCGGTCATCGAAAAGACCGGCGACCTGGCGGCGCTTCTCACCAACCTGAAAAAAGGCGATGTCCTTTTCATCGATGAGATTCACCGACTCTCCAACGTGATCGAAGAAATTCTCTACTCGGCAATGGAAGACTATAAACTGGACATCATGATCGGACAGGGGCCAAGCGCCCGCTCCATCAAGCTGGAACTGCCGCCCTTCACCCTGGTGGGGGCCACGACAAGGGCAGGTCTTCTCACCTCCCCTTTGCGCGACCGCTTCGGGGTGGTGCATAGGCTCGACTATTATAACGAGAAGGAACTGGAAACTATTCTCACCCGTTCAGCCGGCATTCTTGAAATCGATATCGTTCCCGAAGGAGCCAATGAAATTGCTCGCCGCTCACGCGGCACCCCAAGAATTGCCAACCGACTGTTAAGGCGCGTGCGCGACTATGCCCAGGTGAAAGCCGATGGCATTATCACCCGCGAGGTTGCTAACGATGCACTCGAAATGATGGAAGTGGATGGTAAAGGTCTCGACAAAATGGACCACAAACTTCTATTGGCAATGATAGAAAAATATTCCGGTGGACCGGTGGGCATCGAAAACCTGGCGGCATCCATCAGCGAAGAAAAAGATACTATCGAAGATGTGCTGGAACCTTACCTCATCCAGACCGGATTCATCCAGCGCACCCCCCGTGGGAGGGTGGCCACGCCACTGGCCTACAAACATTTCAATAAACTTCCACCGAGTAAAAATGACCAGGAAAGTCTATTTTAGAACCTTGGCATTGAAAAATGATTGAAGTAAAAGTTAATCCCTACCGTGACAAATTAGAAAGTTTACTTAAAAAAGTTCGCCCTCGCCTTTCAAGCACACACAACCTGGAGTTCAAAAAATGTTTTGGTGCAGTAGCCGGGTATGTGAATGGGAATATTTTTATCTCCTGCGGTAAGTTTGGGGTCGCGCTCAAACTACCCCCCGAAGCTTTGGCAATGCTTTTTAAAGAAAAAGGAGTGAAACCACTCAAATATTTCCCCAACGGCCATGTCAAAAAAGAATATGCAGTCCTTTCTCAACACATCCTCAATGAACCCGCAAGACTTAAGAAACTCGTCAATAAAAGTATTAAATTTTCCCAGAAGTAAATAAACCCCAGGAAAACTGGCCGATGGCAGAACTCTCAATGTCTACGCGGTCCCCGGCTTTAAGCGGACCCACCCCCGCCGGAGTTCCGGTAAAAATGATATCGCCCGGCCTCAACGTCCACCATCCGCTCAGCGTGTGGATCAAACTTTTAATAGGGAATAACATGTCCCGGGTATTGCCCTCCTGCCGAAGCTCCCCGTTAACCGAACAGGTGAACGATAAATTTTCCAGGTCAATGGAATCTGGATCGTAAGCCTTGAAGAGTCCCAAGGGGGCACTCTGCTCAAACGATTTAGAAAGTTCCCAGGGCAGGCCCGATTTTTTTAACCGGACTTGAACATCGCGCAAGGTTAAATCCAGTCCTAAAGAAACTCCGGCAATAAACGATAAAGCGTTCGCTTGAGGAATATCTTGCCCTTCCCTGCTGATCGAAAGCACCACTTCCACTTCATGATGCAGGAGATTGCCATGGCGAGGTATAAACAGGCTTTCGCCGGGAACCACGATACTGGAAACCGGTTTCATAAAAACCACCGGTTCTTCCGGCGTTTTACCACCCAGCTCCCTGATATGTTCGCCATAATTTTTGCCGATGCAAAAAATCCGGTTGGGAGTGAACGATTGATTGTCGATTGAAATCTGCAATGAGTTAATTTCCGGCTTGAGCAAAGATACGCTGGAAAAATTTCTGCATTGCCGACCAAGACCGCTCATCCGCCTGCTTGTTGTATTCCAGGTTGGGAATGTTGAATTTTTTACTGAATTCGTCCGCTTGTTTGTTGGTAAAACTGTGTTTGACCCCAGAAAGATTCAGATAGGTGAAATCCACATTGCCAGCAACCATTTGGCTGGAGAAAGAACCAACGCTTTCAGGTTTTAGAAAAGAATCCTCAGATCCGTTAATGATCACAACGGATGCTTTCATGTTTGTGATCGCCGGTTCTAAAGGCAATGCGCTGTGAAAAGCAACGATTCCAGCCAAATCAGCACCACCCCTTGCCATGCGAATGGACACCGCACCCCCAAAACAGAATCCGATGGCTCCAATTTGTTCCGGGTTCACAGTCTTATGGGCCTGCAAAACTTCCTTGGCTTTGTTGAAGCGGGCTTGGGAGGTTTTCCAGTCCTTAAAAGCGGCGTTCATAAATTCACCTGCCTTTTTGGGGTGGTCCGCCGTTTTTCCATTGCCATACATATCCACTGCCAAAGCGGTGTATCCAATTCCCGCCAGCATGCGGGCTCGGTTCCGGGCATGTTTGTTGTGCCCCCACCATTCGTGGACCACAAGAATCCCCGGACGTTTTCCTTTAATTGCATCGTCATAAGCGATATAGCCTTTTAACGTCGTTCCGTTCTGGGTGTAATCGATCTCCTGAGTTTGAACCTCCGCTTGAGCCACGGTGGCAAAACTTAGAATTGCTAGGAACACCAATTGGAGAAAGGTTTTCATATTCATTGGCTCCTCGGGAAAAGGATTTAGAAATTTACGGAATAGTCGAATTTTACCGGGCTTTATAGAGAAGGGAAAGGGAAATCCCTGCCCCCCCAACATGCTAAGGGTTGGGATTTGGAGTTTTGGCACGTGATTTGCTCTATAAACTAAAAAAAGGTGTTTGCGTCAAAATTCAGACAGGGAGGCGTTATGAAAGACTTGACGATAGATGAAATTTTAACCCAGATGTTCAGGGACACCGCCAACCGTGTTGGCTGGAATGTATATCGCAAAGACAAGCGCTGTGTCGCGGCATTAAAACGGGGTAAAGATGAAGCCACCAGTAATCTGAAAAAAATGCACTGAAACGGGGACTCCAATGAACGAAACCACGACTTTGACCCAAACCAAAGAGCTTTCACCCGATGACCGGGCAAACTGGAAGGTTGACATTGCCGAAGGCATCGACCTTCTTTCCGAGCAAGAAAAATTGGTGATCGCCCTGCACTATCATGAAGAACTGACTACTGAGGAAATCGCCATGGTTCTCGAAATTTCAGAACACAAGGTCAAAAAAATCCGCGACAAAACTCTGCAAAAACTCCTCAACCGCTGAACCCGCTCCCAACGAATAGTGTGGTAGCCCCAAGGTCTACTTAATAGAAGCTTTATCGCATTGAAATATAAAGGTGTTATCCTGTTGGATGTCATGAGTTACCCCCATAAATACCCCAACAAAACTTTACTGCTCCCCCCTATATCAGATCCGATTATTTAAGGAGTTTAGCACGAATATTTCATGAATTAAAAAGTATTGGCTTGCAGAAGCTTGTGATGCTTTATGTGGATCCCTTT
>DODH01000221.1:6162-6427 GCA_003545625.1 Nitrospina sp. | reverse complement strand
GGATGATAATGATCCACATATAAATTTTTAAAACAATGTTTAGAACTTGAGCGGTCGCTTGTAGTAAATTTCCTAAAATAAACACGGACTAAAAATATGGAGTGTAGGTTTTCCCACGAATTTCCACAGGGTGGAAAGGCCTGCCGACCCTAACCTGTTATACACATGGAGGTAAGGGGAGAAGTATCACAAGCCGCCAAAACCGGTGGAACGTAGGAGAAAATATTGCTAACTGCCTTCCTAAAATATCTGAAAACTCCTTTAA
>DODH01000221.1:0-5860 GCA_003545625.1 Nitrospina sp. | reverse complement strand
TAAAATATCTGAAAACTCCTTTAATGTCAATGAGAAGAGCCTCTTCCTATGAGGGCTCTGTTGGGGATAAATGGAGCTTATGAAGCGGACAAAAATCAAAGACCTCCTCAATGGTGAGGAGGGTGAAGTACTGGTCAAGGGATGGGTGAAAACCCGGCGGGACTCCAAGGGGGGCTTTTCCTTTCTGGAGATCAATGACGGTTCCTGTATGGCTAATATTCAGGCGGTGGTTGGGCATACTCTTCCAGACTATTCCTCTATTGAGAACCAATTGACCACCGGCAGTTGTGTCTCGGTTCGCGGCAAACTGGTGGCTTCTGAAGGCAAGGGCCAGTCCAAGGAAGTCCAGGTCACCGAAATCCAGGTTTATGGCTCCGCGCCGGTTGACTACCCCTTGCAAAAGAAGCGGCATTCCTTCGAGTTTTTGCGTGAGATCGCCCACCTTCGCCCGCGTACCAATACTTTTGGTGCGGTCATGCGGGTGCGAAACCGACTGGCTTTTTCTATCCACCGGTTTTTTCAAGATCAGGGCTTTGTTTACCTGAACACGCCTATTGTGACCACCAGTGATTGCGAAGGGGCGGGGGAAATGTTCCAGGTGACGACCTTGGATCTATCCAAGCCGCCACGTGTGGAGGGGGGAGTGCATGGAAAGGTTGATTTTTCCCAGGACTTCTTCGGCGAAAAAACTTTTCTCACGGTTAGCGGACAACTGGAAGGAGAAATTTATGCCATGGCCCTTTCAGACATTTATACGTTTGGTCCCACCTTCCGGGCCGAAAACTCCAACACCAGTCGGCACCTCGCTGAATTTTGGATGGTGGAACCGGAAATGGCCTTTTATGACCTGGATGACAATATGGACCTCGCTGAGGAATTCATTAAGTTTTTATTGTCGGATGTGATGGAACACTGCGCCGAAGACATGGAATTTTTCAACAAGCGCATTGACACCACCATTCTCGAGACCCTGAGAAATATTATCGACAATCGGTTCGAGAGGCTGACGTATACCGATGCCATTCATCAATTGCAAAAAGCATCCGAGATTTTTACCTACCCCGTGGAGTGGGGTTTTGCCCTACAGGCGGAACATGAGCGTTATCTCAGCGAGAAGGTTTTCAAAAAACCGATCATCGTGTTCAACTACCCTGAACAGATCAAGTCCTTTTACATGAAACTCAATGAAGGTGGTGAAACCGTGCGAGCCATGGATGTACTTCTGCCGAACCTTGGGGAAATAATCGGCGGTAGCCAGCGTGAGGAAAATTATGAAGTGCTTGTACAACGCATGCGGGATAAAGACATCGACCCGGAAGAATACTGGTGGTATCTTGATCTGCGGAAATTCGGGTCGGCACCTCACTCAGGATTCGGGTTGGGATTCGAAAGATTAGTTCAGTTTGTCACTGGCATGGAAAATATCCGCGATGTAATCCCCTTCCCCAGAACTCCCAAACACGCCAAATTCTAACCGACCACTAGGCGTGGGGCAGAGAACCGTTACTTTTTCTGGCGAGCAAAGAGTTGTCTCGGCTTAAAAAGTCTGCTGTTCCAAGCAGAAAAAGCAAATCCCCCCAACCCCAGTTATACCCTCTTCACTAGCCTTTACCCGTGCCGAGCATGAAGTCAATGGTTGAATACCACGCATGCCCCGGATGGGGTGGGGTGATTTAGAAACTCTATGCAATATGCGGATTAGTGGGCGGGTAGGGTGAAGTGGAAGGTGGTTCCTTTTCCCACTTCAGTTTCAAACCAGAGTTTTCCCTGGTGATTTTCTTCGATTATGCCTTTGCAGGAAAGCAGGCCCAGTCCGTTGCCATCCTTCTTGGTGGTTAATGTGTCTTTGAAAAGATATCCCTGAACGTCCTCCGGGATACCACAACCCTTATTTATTACGCTGACCTTTAGGAGCCCGTTGTTTTGAGTGACCCGGACATCCACCTGGCCTCCGCTTTCTGTAACGTAGCCGGCGTTGATGATCAGGTTTTGCAGGACACGTTGGATGTCCAAAGGATAAAAAACCGCATCCAGGGAATCCCCTTCGGGAAGGATGCTGATGGTTTTGTTGTGCAATTGTGGGTGCGTGGTAAGCCCCGCTATAGTTTCTTCTATGACTGGTAGAATGGATTGTTTTGATTTTACATATTCGGTTTTGATTTTTTTTACATGGTTCAAACTGGAATCCAGAAGCTCCATCAGGTTGGTGCGGACCGTTTCGACCACATGCTGGCATTGCTCCATGTCTTCCAGCCCGTCCCGTTTTTTATGGCTGGAGTTGGTTCCTTCAAACATTTCGATGGAATCTTCAATGGTCAATTCAGCAAGACCAGGGTGCTCAGGAAATTACGGATATCGTGGGTAAAAATACTCAGTTGGCGCAGGTCCTTCATCATCGTTTCCAGATCATTGCGTATGCGGCTTGACAAGGTACGCATGATGGAGAGGAGCGCCTGGGGTTCTGACGCGAGATAGGTGTGGAAATGTTCTTCATTGATTTCAATGAGCAGGGTGGTTTGTTGTGCCCTGGCCGAAGCGGAGCGTGCTTTGGATTCGATCAGCGACATTTTTCCCAGATATTGACCCGGACCTAGAATAGCTATTTATTTGGGTCCCTTGAAAACTTCAAGCTCTCCTTCGAGGATGAGGTACATGGCATTTTCCAGATCATCCTCATTGAATAGAACTTCTTTAGGTGCGAGGGAAATTTCCCGGCAATGTTCGACCAGCTTGCTCAGGGTAGACTCGTCGAAACAACTGAGCAGATCAGTCTCCTGCAATAGTTCGATTTTTCGACTATTTGCCATCTTACAGGTATACCATTAATTGCCGGTTTAGCCAACCGGGCCACGCCCGGTGGGATAGAGCATAGCTTGAGTAAGCCGAGAAGAGTCGTTGTTAGCCAGCGAAAACTATTGCGTATTTACCCCATGTGGGGCATGCGTGGTATTCAACCATTGACTTCATGCTCGGCACGGGTAAAGGCTAAGGTAGAATACCACGGCCACTGGCCGTTGGCCGGTGGGTGAGGCGGACGGCGGTTTCTATGTGCTGGGTTTGAGGGAACATGTCAATCACCCGGATATCCTGAATCTTGTATCCATCGAGACGTTCCAGGTCGCGGGCCAGGGTGGCCGGATTGCACGAAATATAAATGATTTGTTTAGGTTGGGCTTGTAAGAGAGTTTGGATAACCGCTTCTGATATACCTTTACGGGGAGGGTCCATGATGAAGGTGTGAACGGTTTTATCCAAAGCAATTTTAGAGACATGCTCTTCCACTGCTCCGGTAAGGAACTGGCAATTGGAAAGCCCATTGCTTTTAGCGCTCTGTCTTGCATCTTCCATGGCCGGTTCAAATTTTTCAATTCCGATTACACTTCTACCCTGCTTTGCCAGCCACAGGGCGATGCCTCCCGATCCACTATAAGCATCAACCAGGGTTCGATCTCCGGCTTCTTCGGTCCATTGGTCAATGAGGGTATAAAGTTTTTCTGCCTGTTTGGAATGGATCTGGAAAAAGGAGCCGAGGGAAAGGTGAAAAGTCAACCCTCCAAGGTTCTCGGTATAACGGTTTTTTCCCCACAGCACCTTGTTTTCAGAACCCATGATCACGTTGGTATTTTGCGAATTGATGTTCTGAATCAGACCGACAATGCCCAGCTTTTTTAGATTCTTCTCCTGGGTCAGGTCGGCCAGAAACCCTCTTGGAAACCTGCCTTTGTTGGTGACCATGCCGACCAGGGTTTCTCCCGTTGATAAGGAATGCCTGATGATCAATCCGCGCAGGAGCCCCTGATGACTGCGTTCGTGGTAAATAGAGATCTCATGCTTTTCTAAAAGCTGGCGCAGCCATTCCTTTGTATTGTTAATTGCTGGCAGGAGAATGTCACAGGTGGCCGAGTCGGCGACATCATGGGAGCTTTCAGCATAAAATCCGATAAGAGGTTTTCCCGTATTTCCCTGTACCGCGAAACTGCCTTTGTTGCGGTATTGGTATTGCGAGTCCGCCGCGATGACTTCAATATTTTCCGGGGGTTCAATATGGGCAATGCGTTTCAGGCTGTCTTTGATAATCTGGATTTTAAACTGCAACTGTTTTTCATAGGCCAGGTCCTGGAATTTGCAACCGCCGCATTTGAAGAAAACAGGGCAGGGAGGGTCGACACGGTCCTTGGAGAACTCGATTACTTTAAACATCTTCATCACGCCAAAACGCGGAGTGGTTTTGACAACTTTCCCCACGATCTTATCACCGGGCAGTCCGCCCGGTGTAAACAGGGTGTAGCCTTCGTATCGGCAAAGGCCGTCACCACTGGACGCCAGGGTTTCAACATCCAGCTCAAGCCGGTCGCCTTTTTTGACCGGAATATTCAGTTTCAGCTTTGCCATAGATCAAAGATTTCCAGTTAGTTGCGGGAAGTGCGAAACCATAGCACCCGCTGGGTTAGGAAGCAAATACTAAAACCGCGAGGAGTGTGAAACCCTAGTAGCTGCTGAGCCAGGAAGCAAATACTAAAACTGCGTGGGAGCAGTAATTTGAACTGCCGGGTTGAAAGAGGGTGGTATACTTCCGTGTTATGAATGATTGTATTGCCATATTTGGAGCGGTAAAAGAAGAAATTGCCGGTATCAAGCGGGCAATGAATATTTCAGATCGTGTACGTCTGGGTAAAACAAATGTCTGGCCCGGCAAGTGGGGGGTGCAGAATATTGTCCTGGTCCAGTCCGGCGTTGGCAAACAAAGGGCCGAGGATTCCACCCTTCAAGTCATCGACCATTTTCAGCCCAAGGTTTTGATCAGCACCGGCTATGCCGGGGCGGTTCAGCCGGAACTGAATGTCGGCGATCTGGTGATTGCCGATTCTATTTTGGAAGTGAATGGAAAAAGAAAATATTTTTCTGATCCCAATTGGCTGGATCGTGCCCGGAACACTCCCTGTTCTGATGGAATTAAGGCGGTTGTGGGTGGACTACTAACCGTCAATACCGTAATTCACGAGCCAGCAGCCAAGCGGGAACTGGGAACGAGTTATTGTGTTCAAGCAGTGGAAATGGAAACTTCGGCGATTGCCAGAGTGGCTGAAGAAAAGGGCCTGCCTTTACTATCTGTACGGGCGATTTCCGACAGGGTCGACCAGGAGCTTCTGGACAGCTCCTCGTTTCTGGGAAGTGATGGAGAAATTTCAACCCTCAAAGCCGGATGGTATGTATTGACGCACCCCGGTTCCATCAAAAGTGCCTTGTCGCTTCGCACCCAAACCCAATTTGCAACTCAGAGTATGACAAGGTTTTTGTCTGACCTGTTAGGCTGATTTCAAAATTTGGTTAATGCGTCTTCCGAGACGACTTTGTTGCGGCCGGAATTTTTTGCCAGATAAAGCCTTTGGTCGGCGAGGTCGATGATTTTTTCGATATGGGTTTCACTGTTATACTCGCTGACCCCGAAACTCATGGTTACATTAATTTCCTGTCCTTCATGGGTAATAGGTTTTGCGGAAATTGATTTCCGGATTTTATTACCAAGCTGAACCGCTCCCTTCAAGTTCGTTTCAGGAAGTAAAATTAAAAACTCTTCTCCTCCCCATCTTGCCACTTGGTCTATTTCCCGTTTTTCTGTGTTCAGGATGTGGCTGATACTTACCAAAATAGCATCGCCCGCCAAATGGCCGTAGGTGTCGTTGATTTTTTTGAATAAATCGATATCACCAAAAAGGATTGAAAAAGGTTTTTGGGTTCGCTTGAAGCGCAGGGCTTCATTTTCAATCTTTTGCATAAAAGTTCGCCTGTTGAACAGACCTGTTAGAGGGTCCGTTTCGCTATCCAAGGTTAATTTTTTAAGGGCGGCGGATAGGATTAG
>DODH01000246.1:5774-7981 GCA_003545625.1 Nitrospina sp. | reverse complement strand
ATTGCAAATAGATTCCACAACGGTCTGGATTTGGTTGACCAGTGAGTTGACATTTGGGCTTTTCCCGATGACGTTGCCGAAATGATAGGACGAAACTTTTGGGTCCCGGTACTCAATATCCTTCCTGAGTTGAAGGAGCTCCTGTTTCAGGGTTTCAATCTGCTGGAGATTATTTACTTTCTGGCTGATCAGACTGGCAATGATCTGCAGGATTCTTTGATGCTCCTGGGTAAAGAAATATTTCCGAAAACTGTCCTGGTTGATCACCCCGAGAACATGACTGCCGTGAATGATGGGGACGGCCAACTCGGACTTGATTTGACTTGAAAGGTTTTTGTAAAATTTCTGTTTTTCATCTTCCACGTTGGCAATTAAAACCGGCCTTGCGCAATGCGCTACATAACCGTTCAGCGATCTTTGTTCTACAGGAAGTTCTTCCCCGCCAACAGGAAGCAGGGGGATTTTGCTTTTCATCCAGCCACGGGATTTCGCCCCAACCAGATTGCCCTCTTCATCTTCAATAATGAGCCAGGGTTTTCCCTGCAACATTGTATAGATGGAAATGGTTCCCGAATCGGCACCGATCAATTCAGACGTTTTTGCCAGGATCTTTTCGAGAAAGGACGTCAAGTCGTCATTGGTATCGGAAAGCAGTTCCTCAATTTCACTGAGCACCTCAATTTCTATATGTTCCGGATTTTCCTCTAGAATTAATTTTTCCACCATGGCCGCGTGATTTTCCAGAAGCTTCTTTTCAAAAGAGGTGAACTTGTGTAAGGAGTTGGTGTAATAATTCACCACGCAGATCAACTGTCCGGTTTTCCGATTGATCTTTGGCACTTGATAAAGAGAGACGAGATCAATTTTTCGCGCCACCGCTTTTCGGCTGAAACTTTCTTCCATGACGTCTTCGATATAGACCGCCTTTTGCTCAGGATCTTTGGCGATGAGCCCTTTCTCGTCATCATAAAGGACAATGCGGTTGATCAGGTTTTCCTTGTGGATATTGATATGAGTCCGGTTGTCATAAATCAGTGCATCTTCTTTGATTTTTGAAAAAACCGCCAGAATTTCAACTTGGTTGCTCAGTTCCGGTGATTTGGATTCTGGATTTTTAATGAAAGAGGGCACCCACACCGAGGCAAGAGCCAGTTTGTCGATGAGTTGCACGGCAGAACGCATCATCATCCAGGCGGCCTCTTTTTTCCGCGCCAGATCGAGATGGCGGGAGAAGGATAATTTTTGGCGGAACCGTTTGGCACGATCAAGGGTGGCGCTGGCGTCGGCGAGAAAATTGACAATGTCTTTTTTCTGATCATTATCGAGGAACTCGCCCTCCGTTCCCCAATCCAGACTGATGGTGCCAATAGGCTGGAACTGATGCGTGATAGGGAAAGCGGCGGTAGCCTTGATTCCGGCTAATTTTTCAAACGGATTCTGGATTTTTGCAAAACCATCGGGCCAGTTCCAGGAAAACACCACTTCATTGTTGAGAAAAGCCTGCGATATGATCGAAGCTTCGGGCGAGACGAATTTGGTTATGGGTTGCTCATTGGGTTGGTTCTGTCCGGTCACATATTGGCAAACCAGCATGCCCTCATAAAGGTCCTCAAGATTGATGCGCACCATTTTGCAGTCATAGAGCTTTTTCAAGCGAGTGGCAATATGATGAAGAATCTCCGGCAGGCTTTCTTTGCCGAACCGGGAAATCAAATGATCAGAGGTATTCTGGGCCATGATATTTAGAGGATTGAGTAATAAAACCACACAATTGGGTAATAAGTATAGAATATTTACAAGACTTTATCCACAGATGGACAGAGATAAAAGGTTCCCTCTTTCTTAAAGAGGGCTGGGGTGATTTACCTACAGGGGGTTTGCCGTCATTACGACGAGATTATGCCGGGAGAGCTTCACTCTTTTTTCTTTGCTCCATAATCTTTCTAAGAGCTATTACCCCGGGGTTGGTATCCGGAATATCTTTGAAACTTTGAAACGATAAAACGCTGAGTTCGCAATCCTCCAGGGCGATAATGTTGGCGCAACGGGTGCCGCCTTCCAGAAGGGTCATTTCGCCGATAACTTCTTGCTTGCCAAGGACCGCTATGACCTTTTTGTTTCCGTTCTCATCTTGCCGGAAAACTTCCACTGTCCCTTTTTCGATGATGTAAGCGTCCCTCTGGACAGAGCCTTCACGGATGATCCAT
>DODH01000246.1:1263-5402 GCA_003545625.1 Nitrospina sp. | reverse complement strand
GTACTATTGAACGGTAGTGGATTGTTGGCTATTGCGCAGGAAGCAAATAGCGTAATTAGAGCACTTTAAGACAAGTAAAGTATTTTGACAATCCCACGGATGGGGGGTCTGGGAAAGTGTACGAAGTTTTACAACTCCCGTGGCCCGGAGACCCACCGGTGGCCGTGATATTTAACCTTAGCTTTTACCCTTTTGATTTACTCAGTATGGCATGCAACCCCCTCAATCTCCTTTGTCAGGGGGAAGTTTGTCATTTATCAGGAAAAAATGTCAAAATTCCGGCAGAAATGGCCGGATTTCGGTCGCTTTCCGGAACGGCCCGAGGGCAGGGGGTTGATGGATAACCCATCAGAGGCTTTAAATATAATAGGTTATGGGGGTGGTGAAAAAATACCCTGTTCTTAGGGCCATGGCATAGGATTTGCTCTATAAAGGGCAAGGAGATAGATATGCCACTGATTGATAAACTTTTATTTTCGGATGCGGTTCCTAGTCTCATGAAAAAGGGCCTGAACTTTATGTCCACCCGTCAAAGCCTGATTTCCTCGAATATCAGTAACGTCGATACTCCCGGATTCAAGGCCACTGAGATTGATTTTCAGGCACAATTGCGTGCCGCTATAGGTTCTAAAGGCAGTTTAAACATGCGAACCACCAACGAAAAACATATTGGGCCTTCTAATTTCGATATTATGGATTTGGCCGCGGACCCTTTTGAAGAGGATTCTGCCGCAAAGTCCAACGGAAATAATGTCGATATCGATAATGAAATGGCAAAAATGGCCGAAAACCAGATCATGTACAACGCAACGGTCCAATTGATGATGAAAAGGGGCGCGACCGTTCGTGCGGCCGTTACCGAATTGCCACAACAGTAGGGGTAACTTAACTTTTTAACTTTATTTTGTTACACTATAACCAGTAAAAATACTGTTTCGATGATTTTTAAATTATGAAAGATATTACTGTATCCAGCAATTTAAAAGCGTTACAAGGTGCGGGGCCTTCCCAGGGATTGGGTGCACCTAAAGTTGGTGCAGATACAAAAGGGCCATCTTTTGCCGATACTCTAGCGCAATCTCTGAAAGAGGTTAATACCTTGCAGAAAGACGCGGATGTTGCTATCCAGGATTTTGTTGCGGGCGATACCCGCAATATTCACGAAACCATGATTGCCGTGGGTAAAGCCGATCTTGCATTCCGCTTGACCATGCAGGTAAGGAATAAAATTGTTGAAGCTTATCAGGAAGTGATGCGGACCCAGGTTTAATAAGTCGGTCCATTTCAGGTTAAATCATAAGTCAGTTCATTTTAAAGCCTCTGGAAGTTGTTTCCAGAGGCTTTTTTTTGCGGAGAGCCGCCGCTGGCAACTAGCAATAGTTTCATCTTGTTAGCAAGAAGTCATCTCGGTTGAAAGAGTCTTTTGCCCTCCTGTATTGATATGTTGACAAGCCCGTTTTATTGGCAGATATTATTAAGAGCTTTTTGTATAAACGACCAAAACGTTGCTTATAAATTATGGCAACGGTGTATTCAGGAGG
Organism: Nitrospina sp.; assembly: GCA_003545625.1. The sequence goes on along the minus strand of DODH01000246.1, from coordinate 3,861 downwards.
TTAAAAATGATGGCACGGTATCAATCTAAAACTATAGTGGGTATATTTTTTTTCGCGGCAATTTTTCTGGCTGGAAACCCTGTCTGGGCGCAATCGGGTGGTCATGCCAGTGTGGGACTGGGCCACGGTGAAGAGGGATATCTCCATTTGGAGGAAATGGTCAAACATCTGGAGTTCAGCCTGCAAATGCCGGATGCCACTGAGGAGCTAAAAACTCATGGTCCCATGGCTTTGCGACATGCCAAGGAAGCGTTGAAACATTATAACGAAGCACTGAAACATGGTTCGGAGTCACTTGGCCGGCGCGCCAGCATGCCTATGGGTGAAGGCTCCGGTGGCGGTGGCCCTGGCTACCGGGATGAAAGGCATGACGAAGGTTCCCACTAGCCGCCGGGCCACGCCCGGAGGGAATATGGCAATGGCTTGTTGAGCCGAGAGTATTGTTGCTAGCGGTAGAAGATATTGCAAATTACCAGCGAAGGTTCTCCGCCCATTAGGAAGGTCAGGTTTTGTTGGGGCCGACTAGAATTTTGCCGTTGTCTATTTTAACCTGATAAGTCTGCGTGTCCCATTCTGTGCCCCGGTCGCATTTTCCTGTTTTAAGATCGAAACGGTATCCGTGGTTGGGGCATTTTATCCCGAGACCATTTAAGGTTCCCCGTACGAGAGGAGTGGTTTTTTTGTGCGGGCAACGGTCATAAATGGCGAACAGTTCCCCGTCAATATTAAAAAGGGTAATGAGTTCTCCATTGACCTCGACACGCTTTCTTTCTCCGGGGGGGACTTCCTTCAGATCGGCCACTTCAGTAAATTCTGTCATCCACTATGTTCCACTCCTGACCGGAGGGGTAGTTTTTTGTCCCCGGTCAAAGTTTTTTGATTTGTTTTCGAACGTTTTTGCCCAATTTCTACGGGAAAAGGAGATCGGCTCCAGTCCCACCAGGAGCCATCATAATTTCTCACTTTATACCCCAGATAGCGGAAAACAAAATAGGCCATGCCCGATCGAACTCCGCCGGTGCAATAAACGATGATTTCCTGATTTGGACGGATTTCATTTTGGCGCAAGAGTGAATTGAGAGCCGACTGTGTTTTGAGAGTCCCATCTGCTTGAAAAAACTCTGGCCAGTGAATATGGATAGCATTGGGGATATGCCCTCCCTTTGGGGAACCGTATGGAGTGGCGCCATCAAATTCCTTGCGGGTCCGATTATCTATGATCCTGAAATTATTAGAAGAAAATACATTATTTATCATAGTCTTATAAGCAGCAACATCAGGATTTAGATTGATACTGTTCAGGGCTGATTTTGCTTGGGGAGTCGGATTTTGCAGGCCTCGTTCGATTTTTTTTCCAGCCTGTTTCCAGCTGGCGAATCCACCGTCAAGCAGGGAGACATTCTGAAATCCATAATATTCAAACATCCAAAAAAACCTGCCATCTGTCCTCCAGGGGTCATCCGGTTCGCCATAGATTATGATAGGTTTTTCTGGGGAAAAACCCAGTGGCGCAAACTTTTCTGTAATGAAGGTCTTATCGTCTTTGAGCAATCCTTTTACGCCCTCTGACTTATGTGTAAACTCCCACCAATCATCCAGGTTCACTGCTCCGGGAATATGCCCCAAGAGAAATTTCCAGGCTGGGCGGGTATCCACAACGATTCTCTGGTCCTGTGGGATGGCGCTCAACATTGCCGGGGTAATAAGAAGTTTTTTCTCAGCAAGGCTTTTTGGGGCTTGAATTCCCGTTAAAAACAGGACCAGAATGAGTAGGATAGATACCCTGTTTTTTCTTGACAAAATACGGGCTCCGCTTGTACTATCAGGCTTCATTTTTCCTCTTCTTTTGTGTAAAACAGGGCATTTTTCGTAAAAATGACTCTGAAAAATGACTTGAATAAAAAGGTCCGCCGAGCCGCCGTGAGCAACAGGCAGTACTCGTAAAGCAAGCAAATGTAGCTGCGCTTTTTACGCTGGTCCGCTAACTTTTCCTCTCCTGTAAGGAGCAAGTTGTCTTAGAGAAGAGTACCGAATAAATAGAGATTCCTTGGGGTCCTTTTTTCCAGTTACCCTAACGATTATATATGATTTAGATGTTGGGCGGCGTGATTAGATTGTTTGAAAACCGGCTTGGCGCATAAAAATTTTATTTTAATAAAAGGTTGAATTATGACAACGGATGATCAGGGCAAAAAAGATGAGTCCTCTCAAACTCCTGAAGAGCGCATAGAGGAAATAAAAAATGAAGCGAAAGAGGATGCAAGCGGTTATTATGCGCAGGAGGACTCAAAGGATAACGTGAGCGAAGCAGCCGAATTCAATAAGGCCGTTGAGCCGGTCAAAGCGGAACAGGAAGAAATGAATATGCTGAAGGCGGTAGCCTTTCTGGGTTTTGGTATGGCCGCCCTGGCGATCATTTTTATTCTGTTTTTTGTCCGTGATCTGGATACCCGGGTGGTGGGTATGGACGGTACCGTGACAAACCTTGAAGAAAAAATAGCTCCCCTGAAAAAACATGTGGACGATGGACTTCGTAAAGTTAATGAAGAAATATCCAGTTTTAAAGTAAAGGTGGGTAATTATGAGCGCATGATGGCG
>DODH01000246.1:0-925 GCA_003545625.1 Nitrospina sp. | reverse complement strand
TGATGGAACTTAAGCGCGCTTTGGTTACTGTTCAGGAAATGTCTTTGGGTAATTCACCGGATATTAAGGCAAAGTCTGGCGAAGTGGTAGCAGGCATTGAGTCATTGTTGGCAGAATTGGGAGCGGGACCCCTTATCACCAAGGGCATGCCTGCGGGAATCGTCAGCCTGGAGGAAGCTCCTGTCGCCGCCCCGGCGGTCACTGAAGAACCTGAGGCAGAGGAACCTGCGCCTGCCGAAGAAGAATCAGCTGAAGAAGCCCCTGCTGAAGAAGAAAGTTCTGAGGGCGGAGATGATGAAGAGGAAGAAGACGAGTAATTCAGCGCTTATTTCCTCTTCAACTCTTTAGAGTATTTCTATAATTATTCGTTAATTTTTTTCTAAGGCCACTCGGCGTGGGTCAATGAACAATAGCTTGATCTGGTGAACAAAATGTTTTCTCGGCTCAAAAAGCTATTGTTAGTTGGGTCCAGCATTACGCTGGCGGCGGCTTCGCCGGCCCTTTAGTTTTCTTCAAGTCATGCCAGCCATAAAATTTATTCTATTCATCCTTTTGCTGATCGTTATTGCTTCGTTTGCCGTGCAAAATATGGCTTCGGTGGGGATCAGTTATTATGATTTTAAATTCCAGCTCCAAACCATAGAACTGCCCTTAATGGTGGTGATGTTGATCCCATTAATATTGGGTTTTTTTATCGCCTGGGTTATGGGTATGTCCGATCTATTCAAATTAAAATCCACCATTCGCAAGCAAAACAAATCCATCTCTTCCATGGAAGAAGAATTGGAAAGCCTAAAAAACACTCCCCAACTCCCTGTCCAGGCAGAATCAACCATCGATTCCTAGCTCACTCCTACCCCTTCAGGGCATGAATGCTAAGGAAAAATACCACGCGTGGGGGGGGGATGAGCAATGGTTCTATTTG
>DODH01000113.1 GCA_003545625.1 Nitrospina sp. | reverse complement strand
CGTTAAGCGCCAAAACTCTTTGCTCGCCAAATAAAGCTATTGCTCATTACCACCGGCGGCTCGCCGGCGCCGAGCGGAAGGAAAAAAGAATCCTTACCTGCCCTTTCTTCATCCACATACTGAGCTGTTGTTTTTTACAGGAACCCAAACAAACACTGCATTGACTGATTGCCATAATTTAAATTTTCGTAACCGGTTTATCGAACTGGGGCCTGAGTTCTACCAGGCCAAGACCCCAGATCCGGTGACGGACCCCTATCTGGTTGATTTTTCCCCCTCAGCCGCACAACTGATAGATCTGGCTCCTGAAGAAGGCGGGAGCAAGGATTTTTTGGATCGTTTTGGCGGAAACTGCCCACTGGAGGGTGCCCAGCCCCTGGCTATGGCTTATTCGGGTCACCAGTTCGGTTCTTACAATCCCAGACTGGGGGACGGTCGGGGACTCTTGCTGGGAGAGATTCAGAACAAGAAACAGGAAATGTGGGATATCCACCTGAAAGGCGCCGGTCCCACCCGGTTTGCCCGGGGTTTTGACGGAAGGGCCACTCTCCAGTCTTCCATCCGCGAACATCTCGCCAGCGAAGCTTTAAATGGCCTGGGAATTCCCACCACCCGTTCGTTGGCAGTAATTGGAATCCGGGAACTGATATACCGGGAAAAACCAGCATTGGCGGCAATACTGGTGCGGATCGCCGACACACATATCCGGTTTGGTAGTTTCGAGTTTTTTCATTATACCGGGCAGGGCGAAAATGTGAAACGACTGCTGGAGTTTTGCATTCAAAATTATTACCCGGATATTGTTCAGGAAAGCGATCGGTATCAAATATTTTTTCGACGCACTATGCAACGCACCGCAAAACTTATCGCTAAATGGCAATCGGTGGGATTCATCCATGGAGTGATGAACACCGACAACATGACCATCACCGGCACCACTTTTGACTACGGCCCCTATGGGTTTATGGACCGATTTATTCCCAATCACACGCCCAATCATTCCGACACGCACGGTCGATACGCATACAACCAGCAATCCGAAATAGGTTTCTGGAATCTCAATAAATTAGCCCAACCTCTCGTCCACTTGGTTGGCCCTGAAAAACTGGAAGAAGAAATTCAACAATACCAACCGCTTTTCAATCGGTTCTACCGTGAAGAAATGGGCAAAAAACTAGGACTCGCTATTCTGGACTCGGAGTTCACGCAACTGGTTCAAAGAATGTTCCAGCTATTACAGAACCACCAACTGGACTACACAAATTTCTTCAGGTCTCTTGCGGACTACCCCGGCATTCCACATTTGGAGAACAACAATGGCAGTGATGAATTGAAGTCCTGGCTGAACCATTACCTTGAACTGGCCCAGCGCGAAGGCATAAGCCATGAAGAAAGAAAAATACAAATGGATTCCAGCAATCCAAAATTTATTTTGAGAAATCATTTGATTCAAACGGCTCTAGACAAAGCGCTCAAGGAAGCGGATTTTTCTGAAATAACACGCCTCAGAATCCTTCTGGAAAACCCCTTTCAAGACCAACCGGAAGTTTTTGAGAAATATGGAATCGACTCTGAGTATTATGCACAGGATACTCCGGAAACATTTCTTGGCCAGCAAACCAGTTGTTCCGCATAATCAAGGCAATCCCGCAGGTTGCAGAAAGGAAGCAATGATTCTGTTAGATGGAGAAATCACGGAAGTCAATACTCCCCCCAATAAAGCCGACCAGTTTCGGGAACTCACCATCTGGATACCTGAAACAGGAGAACATCTGGAACTGACGTGCTATATTCATGACATCCAAAAAGATGGCCTGGAGGAAGGGAGCAAAATTTCCATTAAAATCGAAAAGAAATTCGATGTGGACTCCCTGACCCGAGACTTATTGAAACCGCAATAAGATCGCTATCCAGCTCCTAATGACTAAAACCAACATTTATGAGCAAAACAAAAGGACTGGGTGAGTTCGAACTCATCCATCGTCTTTCTTCACGCTTAAAGTTTCGCGCATCCAATACTGTTCTGGGTATCGGCGATGACTGTGCGGTCTACCCTGTCAAATCAGGAGCTAATGAAGTCATCTCCACAGACGCGCTGGTTGAGGATATCCACTTTAAACTTTCCACAACAACTCCTGAAGCACTTGGTCGAAAAGCCTTGTCTGCGAGCCTCAGTGACATCGCGGCCATGGGGGGGACGCCCAAAAGAGTGCTGGTAACGCTTGGCATTCCGAAAAAGATTTCAGTGTCTTTTCTGGACAGGCTTTATACCGGGTTTAACTCAATATGCAATCTGTTCAAGGTGGAACTTGTTGGTGGAGATACCGTCTCTTCCCCAAAATGTTTTTTCATAAATGTTTCAATCATAGGCGAAGTAAACCCTGGACGTGTGTTCACCCGCCGGGGTGCCAGGCCGGGGGACCTCATTTTCGTAACAGGAACACTGGGAGATTCAAGTCTTGGCCTGCAACTGTTAAGCAAAAAGAAACGAGGGGCTTTTTCAAAAGATCACAAATTCCTGATTGGGAGACACCTGGACCCGACACCCAGAGTCTTAGAAGCTCGCATCCTGGCCCGTTCCAGGATAAATATTACCTCAATGATAGATATTAGTGATGGGCTGGCTCAGGACCTTTCCCATATTTGCAAAGCCTCTAAGGTAGGTGCCCGGATTCAGGAAGATCGGCTTCCCCGATCTGCAGAGTTTTCACGCACCTGCAACAGGAACCAGATTGATCCTTTTCCATTTCTTTTAAATGGAGGAGAGGATTATGAATTACTGTTTACTTTACCACCTGATGGTGTTAAAAATTTAAAAAGGCAATTTTTAAAGGCCAAAGCGCTTGTTACGCAGATCGGGGAGATCGCTCTCAAACCAAAGAAAGTATTACTTGAAAAGAGTGATGGAAGAAATGAATTTCTTCCGGAGTCAGCAGGCTTCAATCATTTTTAAATTCAATAAATTGTTTTCCCCTTCCCAGACTTGCAAATTGCCAAATCGAGTTATAGAGCACTTCGATTTACAAGCGCCAGCCAAGCTTGAGGTTTCTTAAAAATTTTGGACGATTCATTATTTACCCGTTCACTGTTACTAGTGTTTCTACTTCTGTGTTCGGCCTTTTTTTCTGCCTGTGAGGTCGCCTATTTCTCTCTAAACCCTCTTCAACTCAACGAGATGTCAGAGAAAAAAGGACGCTTAGGGCGACTGGTAAATTCCCTCCTGGATAAACCACGCGAACTACTCATCACTATTTATATCGGCAACGAGTTCGTCAATATTGCCATATCTGTTGTGGTCACCTCCGTTGCCATCACCCTGTTTGGAAGCATCGGTGTGGGCATAGCGATTGGGTTCAGCACTATGCTCCTGCTGATTTTCGGAGATATCATCCCAAAGAGTATTTCAATTAAGTTTGCCCAGCCCTACGCCTTGTTTTCCGCATACCCTTTGCAGGGCTTTGCCAAACTTGTGCAGCCCGCCCAGAAATTATTCACGGTATGGACAGAAAAGATCATCGGGTCCTTCGGAATATTACCCCATAGTACTAAAGAATCCCCCATTACCGATGAGGAATTCCGGACCATGGTCCAGGTGGGCGAAGGGGAAGGCGTTATCGATTCCGATGAACGAGAGTTGATCCAGAATGTTATTGAGTTTGGTGATACGACTGTGGAGGAAATCATGACTCCGAAAATTGATATGTTCACCGTAAATATTGAGGACAGCTTGGATGACATACTGCCCCGGATTATAGAAAATTTTTACTCCCGAGTTCCGGTATACGGGGTCGGTGAAAAAGAGATTCTTGGAATTCTATTTACCAAGGACCTAACACGGCTTAAACATTTGCCGCGGGAAAAAGTTAACTTGAAAAGTATTCTGCATCCCACCATTTCGGTTCCGCAGTCAAAAAAGATCAAGGAAATGCTTGAAGAGTTCCGGAAACTGAAACGGCATATGGCCACTGTCCTGGACGAGTATGGAAGCGTCTGCGGACTGGTTACGCTGGAAGATATTATTGAGGAACTGGTTGGTGAAATAGATAGTGAAATGCGGCAGGAAGAACTGCCATTGAAAAAACTTAATGAAAACCATTTTCGCATTTTGGGCGCATACAGCCTGGCAGAACACAACGAATATTTTCAGAGCGATTTGCCTCAGGATGATTACGACACAGTCGGTGGCTATGTTTTTGGATTATTCGGAAGAATTCCACGTTCGGGCGAATCGACCACCATTGACAGGTTTAAATTTCGTGTCGAAAAAATGAAGGGATCAAGAATATTGAGTCTCCACCTTACCCTTTTGAGTCCCACTCCATTGCCTGAAAAGGAACAAGATAAGGCGCAGGACGACTGATGGATTTCGCGACAACCCTCATACTGGTATTTCTGGGAATACTGCTGGAAGCATTTTTTTCCGGTGCTGAAATCGGGATGGTTTCTGTAAACCGGATAAAAATGAAAAAAATGGCCGAAGATGGGAATTCGGCCGCCCGGTCTATCTTGAAATTGCTCGATGATCCCGAGCGGCTCTTCACCACAACCTCATTGGGAACCAATCTGGCGATGGTGTCCAGCACCGCTATATTTACCGCTTTCATGGTCACTCATTTTGGGGATTCTGGAGAGTGGATGGCCATGATAATTATTTCACCCCTGATATTTTTTGGGGGAGAAATCATTCCAAAAGTCATATTTCAGCACCGTGCGGATTCCATCATGTTGCTCATGATTTATCCGTTGATTTTTTTCTACAAGGTCCTGTCTCCGTTTATAATCTGGCTATCAAAAGCATCGGCGAAATTCACCAACCAGGTACAGCTGGCTTCAGCACAAGAACATAAGACTTTTAGCCGGGATCAGCTTCGACAAGTTTTGAGCCTGGAATCACAAACCGTGGATTTGGGAGTGACGGAAAAGAAAATCATTCATAACATTTTCAATTTCGGAGAACTTCGGGCAGAACATTGCATGGTGCCCCTCATTCAAATAACCGCCCTGAAAGATACCGCTACACTGACGGAGGCTCATGATGTCGCAAACGACTCCGGTTTTTCCAGAATGCCTATTTTTCATGAAAGAATCTATAACCTTATCGGAATTTTAAATACCTTCGACCTACTTGACCAGCCTGTTGCCAACACCCCAATTACCAGTCTCATCCGGCCAGCCTACTATATTCCCCCTAATAAAAAAATTGATGACCTCCTCAAGGAACTCCAGCAAAGAGGCTTGCATATGGCCATTGTGGTGGACGAATATGGAGGATGTATTGGATTGATAACGATTGAGGATCTGCTTGAAAAAATTGTCGGAGAGATCGAGGATGAGTACGACAAACCCGAGAGAACCTACGAACATTACGCAGATGGTGGATACCTTGTGGATGGGAGTACTGAAATAAGCGTTCTCAACGACAGCCTAAACTGGGATATCCCAAGTGGCGACTTCGATACACTGGCAGGCTTGACCATTGACAGGCTGGAAAGAATCCCAAACCCAGGTGACCAGATTATGGTCGGGCTCTATCGAATAACGGTTAAAGAAGCCAGTAAACGTAAAATACAGGCCCTTATCATCCGCAAGCTGGATCCCAAGGAAACCATTGTTAATAACGAAACTTCGGCCTCCTAAATTTTCCTGACTCTTCCCAGTTCCTGATAAGCAGACTGAATTTCAAGAAACCTCATGTGGGCCTCCTGAACCGTCTTTTCATCCTCTTGGGAAACCCGGTCAGGATGATACTGACTGGCCATTTTTCGGTAAGCTTTTTTGATTTCATCATTCGAGGCATTAGAAGAAAGCTCTAAAATATTGTAAGGGGTTTTAAAGGGATGGAGTGAATACTTCTCCCGGACTTCGTTATGTTTGTCATAAGACACCCCCAATACCAATCCGATATTTTTTATCATGGATTGGGCCTCATCACTCAGAACATTCTCAATTAAGGAAATCTGATAGCACAGGGCGAGAAGCAAAAGATTATAATTATCTCGGCAAGATTTTTTATATTCCTCTACAAACCGGTCAATATCGGGTTTTTTGGACTGAACTTCCTCCATCAACCGATCAAGATGTTTTAAATCCGGGAAACCATAGCCCAGGTTCTTCATAAAAAATTTATGTATCACCCCCACTTTTTTTGGGCTCAAGGGTCCTGACTCCATACCCACACGAGCTAGAATGACAACCAGACATGAAATAAATTCGCCCTGATGGATAATGCCGGGTAAACTGTCCTGCACTTTTTTCTGGAGTTTTTTACCAAGAAAATGTTCAATAGTACCCCCGACAACGGCACCCAAAGGGCCGCCTCGTAAAAAACCTAAACCTGCACCCCTCCACCATGACATATATAATTTCCCATTTCCATTGTGCAATCTGGCACTATATCATAAACAATGTTCCGAAATTCCCTCAGCAACAGGTCCTAAAAATAAAAAAGCCACTTTTAAAAAGCAGTCAGATGGAGGAAGTAATTAATGGTCAAACATATTGTTATGTTCAAACTTGCAGATAAGAATCCGGAAAACCTGGACCAAGCCATCGCGGCTCTTAACAGCCTGCGGGGAAACATTGAAACCCTGAAATTTATAGAAATAGGAACCGACTTTTTAAGCTCGGAAAGAAGCTACGATATCGTTCTTACAGCTTTTTTTGACGACCGCGAGGGATTAAAAGCCTATGCGGGCCACAAAAACCATTTACCCGTTGTAGAAAAAATGCGTTCCCTTTGCTCTTCATCCAT
>DODH01000181.1 GCA_003545625.1 Nitrospina sp. | reverse complement strand
CGCGCTCCAAGAAGGTTTCCGTCCTTGGAAATACTGAAAGTCAAATTGAGATCGCCGCTGATGCCGCGTTTTGCCGCATCAGAAGGATAAATCCAGACCCGTTCGATCTGATGCTTGATCCTCGCAAAATAAGAGGCGTATTTGACTTCCGTGGTATCGAGAGAAACCGGTTCATCGTCATCGGAGTTTTCCAGGGATTCTGTGTCAAGCGATGCGAATTTTTCAGGATCAAATCCGTCCAGAAGAGCCAAGACACTGCCTGTTCCCGCTTTGGGAGTGGCGGCGGATGTTGTGGGTTTTTTCTTGGCAACAGTTTTAATTGTTCCAATATCCGATTCCGGTAAGGGCCTTTTTTTCGACTCAATTATGGATCGCGTTTTCGGTTTGCGTGCGATTCTCTTTTCTCGAGCAGGCGCGGTTCCTGTTCTACCCATGGATCCTTTAGATTTTGGCACTACGGTTTTTTTTCGTTGATAAGTTTTTGAAGTTTTCTTGTTGGCATTGGAATGAGCCCGGCTGTCAAATTTTGCCAGCAACTCTTTGGTCCTGGCTTTCTCGGTCTTTTTGGGTGGCTTTGGTGTGTCGATGATTCGACCACTTTTAGCGGCCATGGGTTTTTCCGGTTCGATATATCTCACCTGGATAGGGGGAGGCCCCTTTATTTTTTCTTCTTGCGCAGGAGTCACCATGTTCACGACCACCACTATAAAATGAATGCCCAGCGATAAAAGGATAAACCCGGATAATCGGGTTCGATTCAATAAACTATTTTCCAGCCACATATTTGGCATTTTGACGTCAGCTTGTCAGGGGGGATGAATTTTTATACACAAAACCGCAACCTATATTATAGCGTTATTTTCAGTTGGCAGAAAGCTTGCCTTGGGTTTGTGGATAGCGTGGCTTTCCAATTAGGTCTGTTGCTGGTTTTCATGAGCGGCAGTCTTTTTCAGCAATTCACATTTTTGTTTATACCAGCGGTATGCGAATTCCACTTCTTTCGATTCTGCATTGGGCGAGATGTATTGGCCATCCCTATCAAAGGGGATGTAACTCATCTTGAGTGTTTCATAAATATAATTGATGTAGGAAGGGAAATCCTGATACATGCGAATCTCTGCCCTCAACTTAGGCATGCCCTCTTCACGAAACCGGGTCAAGCTTTCTCCGAATGGGTGGATAATTTCCAGTCCCTCCTGGCCATGGGTTTTTTCTGAATAATGGGTGAGGGACTCAAAATCTTCCCAATCTTCCAATGCATCGACATCGGAAACGAAAGCCGGATCGTTATGCATCGTGGTGGTCAAGGGGGTATCGAGCAAGTGGGAGATCCCTTTATGAAAATTTTTCTGGCACATGCCGAACTGAAACGGGTCGCCGGGTCGGATGCGGTGGACATCTCGCCGAAACGTCCGCAGATGATTCATGAGATAAGGAAGAATTTTGAGCAGGCGCAGAGGGTTTTTCAGGGCGGTTTGAATGCCGGCACCGATTATTTTTCCATCTTTACGGGAAGAGTGCAGGTGGTCAATGATATCCGAATCCATTATTGAAAAATTTATGGGATATAAATTGGGTTCTTTAAGATCCTGCAGGTCGCCTGCCTGATCATTGAGGGACCGGTAGTGGTAATTGCGTTTGACGAACTCGCTATCTGGATTCTTTGCGAAATCCGGAAACATCTTTTGCCGGGAATTCAGCCAAAGTATCAGATTGTGTTTTTTGTTTTCGGGGAAGGACAATACTTTTTCCAGATCATATAAGAAAGGCAGATCGCCGGGTTGGAAGAGAACCAGCTCATCAGATGAAAGGGAAAGCCGTTCCCTGCCCAGGTTCATCGTATGAACCAGGTTGAGGTGTTGGGCATCTTCCTGGGCAAATTGGATGGTTTTTCCGCAGGTGCCGACAATATCCAGAAAACAGTCCATAACTTTTTTGACTTCTTCGGAGCCAACGACCACGATTTCGCGCAAGCTGGAGTTCAACAGGTTGCCCAGCGCGTAACACATGATGGGAATTCCCCGAATCAAAAAAAGAAATTTCAACTGGTCGATGTCATCATTTTCAGCTCTTTGGATAAGATGACTGATGCCAATTTTCCCGGCGGCAATCTCACGTTCTGCCTTGGAGATGCTCAAAGCATCCGCTTCTTTGCGGGTGGAATATTTGTTGTGGCTGAAACTGATGATGCACTTTTCGATAGAGACTTTATTTTTCGCTGAGATCATAGGAGCAGAAATTTGTTGTCAGAAATTATTTTCACGTTTAAGGTGAGAGTTTTGGCCATATCCGGTCAGGGGGTTTGCCGAGCCCTGTCAGGATATGGAAAAATTGTGCGAAAGTTTTTTCGGACAATAATTTATAGAAGCCTTCATCCTAATATAATGGCAGGGTTTTCTCTACTAAACCTTTGAGAAAATTGACTTGATTTATAAAAAATTTTGTTCATACAATTGAGAGTTCTCACTAAAAATAAAGGATTTATTCATGGGAGATCCAACCCATATCGTAGAGTTGATCGATCAGGTTTTAAATGAAACCCAGGATCAACCCCAGTTGCAGGAAAAGATTCTTGATCTCAGGGATGCCCTGTTCCAAGCTCAGCAATCTTCCCAGCAGTATGCGCTTAAAATCAAGATTTTAGAGGAAGCCATTGAAAAATTAAAGTCTCCTGCCCACCGCATTGGCACGATCCTGGGCCAGGGAGAGGAAGGTTTGGTTCGTCTGGTTTCTGGCGGTACGGAATATCAGGCGGCGGTTGTTCCGGAACTGGTGGAAAATGAGGGATTAAAAACAGGTGATCAGGTAGCACTGAATGAGGGATTTGTGGTGGTTGCCCGGTTATTGCTTCCTAATCAGGGGCCACTGGCGAAAATTTCCGGAAAGCTTGCCGGCGGACAATGGTTGGTGCAGGCGGCGACCGGCAACACGGAAACTATTGTTCTGGCCCGTGAAGGTCTGGATGAAACCCACCTGAAAGAGGGGGAAGAAATTTTTCTCGACGCCAACCAAAGAATTATTTTAGGTAAACTTTCG
>DODH01000249.1 GCA_003545625.1 Nitrospina sp. | reverse complement strand
TGAGGGGGGTTAAAAATTCTTTGTGGGCTAAGAATCCTTACCTTTGCTGCGGAGAAAATCAAATAGCTCGATAGGAATAGGGATGTAGGTATGGTTGCCTTCACCGCCTGACAGATCCAGCAAGGTCTGAAAAAAACGTAGTTGCAATGCTGGTGGATGGGAACCGATCAGGTCGGCGGCATCACAGGTTTTCTGCGCCGCTTCAAACTCACCCTGGGCATTGATGACTTTAGCCCGCCTCTCGCGCTCGGCTTCTGCCTGCTTTGCCAGCGCGCGTTGCATTTCCTGCGGCAGATCGACATTTTTGACCTCTACATTGGCAACTTTAACTCCCCAAGGCTCGGTTTGCTCATCAATGACCCTTTGCAGATGGGCGTTGATCTCTTCCCGATTGGATAACAGGTCGTCAAGTGTGCTCTGGCCTAAAATACTTCGCAAAGTAGTTTGCGAAAGTTGGGAAGTTGCGTAAAGATAGTCTTCCACTTCAATAATAGCTTTTTGGGAATCGACGACACGAAAATAGATAACCGCATTAACTTTTACAGTCACGTTATCTTTGGTAATGATGTCCTGCGGAGGCACATCCATGACCACCGTGCGCAAGCTGACCTTGACCATTTTCTGGACTCCGGGAAATACGATGATAATCCCCGGACCCTTGACTTTCCAGAATCTTCCGAATAGAAAAATCACGCCTCTTTCGTATTCACGCAAAACCTTGAACATGCTGAAAGCCAGCAGGGCGAGCAATACCAACAAGGTCATTAGAATATCCATAACGGTTCTCCCATTAAAGTTCGGACTATCTACTGATGATAACAATATTTGAGCTGAGTTTCATCAATGTTAAAATGGTTTTCATGTTTTGTTACCCCGATCAAAAGCTTTCATTTCTTGCCGGAATAATGATGTTTGTTGTTTTGGCTGGGATTGTACCGGCTGGTCATGCCCAGGCAGAGCCGCTGGACGTCTCCATCCAGAGTGAGGTCGATGATGCGGGAAACGTCAAACTGGCCTTGACGCTGAAGAATTTGGGTTCCCGCCCAGTTTATCATATCCACCCGATGTTCCATTTCCACCACTCGATGTCCACGATGTCGAAAATCATGCGTCTGAATCCGGGGCAAAGCATCGCCTTGGAAAATGACAGGCATCCTCCTGTCATGCTGGTAGGCAGATATCCCCTGACTGCCATGGTGGAATATTGGACGCTTCCGGATGGAGGAATCAAACAATCCGTTTTGGCAACGGATTCTTTTTTTTTCAAGGAGCCCGTGGAGTCCAAGGTTGAGGGAAGCCTGGAAGCGACGACCAATTCGGAATTCTCCATCTTGAAGGTGTTGCTTCAGAACCGCTCAGAATCGTTTAAGAATATAAGAATGACGCTTTTGCTTCCTCCCGGTCTGGAAACGGAAGAATTTAAAGAGATGATGGGTTTTACCCTGCGCGGAGGTGATGAAAAGAATTTTACAGTCCGTGTCTTTCGTAGTGAAGATCATGAGCAGGATCGTTTTCCCGTACGCTTGATGATAGAATACGGCGAAATGCTGAAACATTATTCCCGCGAGATTAATGGCACGGTTCGTTTTTCTCCCGGTTGGTACTCAATGGAATACTGGCCCCATTTTACTGCTTTAGCGTTGATAGTCCTGGTTCTGCTGGGCTATTATTACAGGGCATCTCTAAAAATTTCTCCAGAGAAAATTACCTAATAAATAGAAATCTTTATAGAATGTATAACCAAAAATAGAAAGGGTGTTTTTATGACTCAAGCAACGGCTCGGCATATATTGGTTAAATCCGAGGAAGCCTGTAAGGATTTGAAAAAGAAAATTGAAGAAGGGGCGGACTTTGGCGAAATGGCCAAGCAACACTCCGATTGTCCCTCTGGAAAAGAGGGTGGAAGTCTCGGGTCCTTTGGCCCCGGCCAGATGGTTCCCGAATTTGACAAGGTTGTGTTTAATGAAGAAGTGGGTGCCGTACACGGTCCCATAAAGACATCGTTCGGATACCACCTGATTGAAATCACCAGCCGTAGTTAAAAGGAGAACGTTATGGCAGTCGCTACTTTTGGTGCAGGATGTTTTTGGGGGGTGGAGTTGACTTTTCAGAAAACGAAGGGAGTCACATCCACTTCGGTGGGTTATACGGGTGGGACAACCAAAAGCCCAACCTATGAAGATGTTTGTACCGGACGCTCCGGGCATGCTGAAGTAGTTCAGGTTGAATTTGATCCCGCCATTGTTTCTTATGAGAAATTGCTCGATGTGTTGTGGGTCTGTCATGACCCGACAACTTTAAATCGGCAGGGTCCGGATAGGGGAACTCAGTATCGTTCGGCGATTTATTATCATTCCCCGGATCAAGAGGCCTCTGCAAAGGCATCAAAGGAAAAGGCTGATAAGTCGGGGCGTTTTAGCTCTGCCATCGTTACGGAAATTACCCCGGCATCCGAATATACTATGGCGGAAGATTATCACCAGAAATATCTTGAAAAAAGAGGTATGGGAAGTTGTCATTAAGGAGATTTATTGTGAAACGCCTTTGGGTTGTTGCGCTTTTTTGTATAGCTGGCTTTCTACCTGTTGGAAGTTTTGCCGAAGATTCGATCTACGAACCCGTCTCGGCTATGAAGCATCCTTCTGATAACAAATGGTCCAAGGATAAAGAAGAACTGGGCAAGATGCTTTATTTTGATCCCCGGCTTTCTGGCAGTAATTGGATCAGTTGCGCTACCTGCCATAATCCCGGACTGGGTTGGAGTGATGGCCTGCCTCGGACTATTGGCGATGGCCAAAAGGAGTTGGGCCGACACGCCCCCACGATCATCAATAGTGGTTACTTTGAACTGCAAATGTGGGATGGTCGTAAAAAATCACTGGAAGATCAGGCGAGCGGACCCATTGGTGCGGATGTTGAAATGAATCAGGATTATGACGAGTTGATTCGTGAGTTGAAAGTTCTTCCCGGTTATGTGAGCCGGTTCGACACGGTATTTGGCAAGAACTCATTAACCATAGAAAATATTGCCAAGGCGATTGCTACTTTTGAGCGGTCGGTGGTTTCTAAAAACGCGCCCTATGATAAATACTGGACTGGCGACAAGAGCGCCATGTCCGCTTCCGCTGTGAATGGAATGAACCTGTTTTGGCAAAGCCAAATGCTCCATTTGCCATAATGGTCCGGTGTTCACCGACAGCGGATTTCATAATATTGGGGTTAAGGCCGCAGGTCCGCTAAAGGTGGATTTGGGACGCTATAACGAAACCAAAGATGATTTCGATAAAGGTGGTTTCAAAACGCCTGGGTTGAGAGACATCACCAAGTCCGCTCCCTATATGCATAATGGGGTCAAGACCACTTTAGAAGAGGTGATTGAGTTCTATGATCGCGGGGGAGATGTAAAGGAAAACCTGAGTCCGTTTATTACCCCGCTGGGACTAACCAGTCAGGAGAAAAAAGACCTGGTGGAGTTTTTAAAATCCCTTGATGGAGAACCCATTCTGGTGTCATACCCCATCCTTCCTTAATGGATAGGGTGATCGCAAAAAGGCCCGGGGTTACCCGGGCCTTTTTTTATTTGACTCGGGAATATTTAAAAAGACTGTAAGCCAGAGTGAACCAGCCGATCATGAAGCAGAGTCCGCCTAAAGGAGTGATGGGTCCAAAAAAACGCGGGCCATCGAAGGTGAGCACATAAAGGCTTCCAGGAAATAAAAGAATCCCTGCACTGATCCAGCGGGCCGAGCGTTTTAGTTTTGAGCCGATCTCTTCATTAAGAACATACATCAGGATGCCGATGGCGATCAGAGCCAGGGCGTGATAACCGAGATAATCGGTGGCGGTGTGAAACGTGGCGAGTTTTTTTTCGGTCAACTGGGCTTTTAAAGAATGCGCACCAAATGCGCCGAGCATGACACTCAACCCCGCAAGGCCCGCGCCCAGAGAGACCCAGCCTAGGCCCGGCTTGTTATGACTGATTAAAGTCTTGTCGTTTTCTTCCATAACTTTTAATAACGTGATTTTTCATTGCCCCCGGCCGCATGGCCGGGCTAGCCGACTATATTGAATCTTCTTGCCCGGTATTTAACTCCGAATTCCTTATTGACGATGTTCTCGCACTGGGTCTCATCCACGTCTTTTTGATGCGTGACGATGGTGGCTTGCACCTCGGGAATATATTTCTTGGCTTCTGTTATAAACTCTTTGATCTTGTCATAGATCCCGTTCCTGAACATGGGTAAAGGCTGGCAGATTTCGTCATAGGCTTCTGAAGTATCGGTATTGAGGCTTACCGAGATTTCATCGATCAGACCTGACAGTTCAGGAAGAATATTGCGCTTGTTAATGACGTTGCCGTGCCCGTTGGTATTGAGCCGCACCCGCCCACCGGCATCTTTTATTTTTTGTGCTACTTCCTTGATGACATCCAGCCTCAATGTTGGTTCGCCAAAGCCGCAGAAAACGATCTCGTCATAGTTTTTAACATCATCAATGGAATTCCAGACTTCCTTTGCGGTCGGCTCCCGATTCAGCGCCAGGTTGTAACCTTGAACTACGGGTTTGGTCAGCCGGGTGCAGAAAACGCAATCCGCCGTGCACCGTTGTGTCAGGTTCAGGTAAAGCGAATTGCGGATTTTATAGGAAACGGTTCCGGTTTTGGCATTTTCCCCGATTCCGAACAATTCGAAAAAGTTGAGGGCCATGGTGCGTTGTACGTCGTCAATTTTCAGACCGCGAATTTCCGCAAGTTTTTCGGCGGTGAAGTTCACATAGGCCGGTTCGTTACGTTTGCCCCGGTGGGGGACGGGGGTCAGGTAGGGGCAGTCGGTTTCGGCGAACAGCCGGTCTGCCGGAATGGTTTTTGCTACCTCTCGCAGTACCTCGGCTTTTTTAAAAGTTACGGAGCCGGAAAAAGAGATATAAAATCCCATCTCCAGCGCTTTGTCGGCCAGTTCCTGATCTCCGGAAAAGCAGTGGAAGATTCCTGAATGTGCTGTTGGGTCATTCGGGTAAAACTCGGACAGGATAGCGATGATATCTTCTTTGGCATCCCGACTATGTATGATGATGGGCTTGTTCATTTCACGGGCCAGCTGGATTTGATTGCGGAAATGAGTGCGCTGGACATCCTGCGGGGAATAATTTTTGAAGAAGTCGAGTCCGATCTCGCCCAGGGCGATGACTTTCGGGTGCAGTAAAAGTTGCCTCAAGTGGGCATAGGTGTCTCCGTTGATGGACTTGACATCGTGCGGGTGGATGCCGGCGGTGGCGTATATGAAGTCATGCTGTTCCGCCAGTTCCATGGAACGGTAACTGCTTTCGATATCACAACCGATATTGACCATATATTGCACCCCGTTTTCGCGGGCGCGCTCGATGACCGCTTCACGGTCTTCGTCAAAATCGGAAACATCGATATGCGCATGGGTATCAATGATCATCTTACCTGGACCCCCTGTCCCGGTTCCTGATCGAATCCGGCCAGAATGATATTGCCGTCATTGCTTGCGGCCAGGACCATGCCTTGCGATTCGATACCCATCAACTTGGCGGGTTTGAGATTGGCAACGATGATCACCGTTCGTCCAACGAGGTCTTCCGGTTCATAACTTTCGGAAATTCCGGCAAGCACCTGCCGGGTCTCGGTGCCGATATCGACTTTCAGTTGAATGAGTTTTTTTGACTTTTTAACCTTTTCCGCTTCCAGGACTTTACCGGTTCTCAGTTCCACCTTCATGAATTCATCAATGGTGATTTGATTGCCGTTATCTTTTTTCTCTTCTTTTGGGGACGAAAGTTCAGTAAGAATTTTTGCCGCTTGTTTGTCCTCGATTCTTGGGAATAACTGTTTGGCTTTTTGCATCTGGCTTCCGGGTTTCAGTCCGCCCCAGTCGTTGATGGAACTCATACCCTGTTCTTCGATGGGTGTTTCAACGCCCAGTTGTTTCATCATAGATTCGGTGCTTTGCGGCATGAACGGATTCAATAAAATCCCCAGAACGCGAAGTGATTCTGCACAGTTGTACATCACGGTTTTCAGCTGTTCTTTGCCTTCGTCAGTTTTAGCGAGATTCCATGGGCCTGTTTTGACGATGTATTGATTGGTGGTATCCACCAGCTCCCAGATCTTTTGCAGGATTTTATTGTAAGCCAGTTCGTTATAAAGTATGCGTACTTCAGCAATCACTTCTCCAGATTTTTCAGTCAAGGCCTTATCTTCAGGTCCATTCGTTGCAGGAGTTGGCACAACCCCAGCAAAATATTTTTCCATCATATTGACGGTTCGGTTGAGCAAGTTGCCGAGGTTATTGGCCAAATCGCTGTTCAGTCTGCCTATGAGGGCTTTGTGTGAGAAGTCGCCATCCTGTCCGAAAGGAACTTCCCGCAGAAGGAAATAACGGATGACATCAACCCCGAACTGGTCGATCAACTGGTTGGGCTCGACAACATTTTGTAATGATTTAGACATCTTTTGTCCATTCACCGTCCACCAACCATGCGCGAAAATATTTTTAGGCGGTTCCAGTCCAATGGCTTTGAGCATGGTGGACCAATACACCGCGTGTGTGGTGAGAATATCCTTGCCTACCATATTGTGATCGGCGGGCCAGAATCCGGAGGCCCTGATATCGTCCAGCGAACCGTGAATGGAGATATAGTTGATCAGGGCATCGAACCAGACATAGGTAACGTAATCCTCATCGAAGGGAAGGGGGATGCCCCAGGCAAGTCGGGATTTGGGTCGCGAGATGCATAAATCTCCTAGCGGTTTTTCCAGGAAACCGAGCACCTCGTTTTTCCTGGAAGCGGGCAGAATGAAATGCGGATCATTTTTAATTCTATCGATCAGCCATTGCTGATATTTTCCCATGCGAAAAAAATAATTATGTTCTTTGATCTTGTCCACCTTGCGT
>DODH01000242.1:4321-6028 GCA_003545625.1 Nitrospina sp. | reverse complement strand
CTATGCAAGGCTTTTTCTCTATAAATTTATGTTGACCCGATAGTGATTCAACCCCTACAATGCAAACCAGAGGATGTGTAAGGGGTGACAATTAAACCCTTTATGAATTTTGCATACAACCTGTTTCCCCGATTTACGAGTTAGCCAGCCTTAGCCACAGGTATTGTCTGGTTTTAGCACTAAATGAAACAGATCAGTGGACATTACCCTCCATTTTTGCTGGCAATAAACCAAATTCGACCATTATTTTTAAATTAGGGGGATGAATTCCCGATGAAGCGGCTTCCCATTTTAGACAAGTTGGACAATGACCTTAAAGAATCACAAAGAGAACTTCAGGTAGACATTCCCAAAGCCATTTTAACAGCTCGGGAACATGGAGACCTGAGTGAAAACGCGGAATTTAAAGCGGCTAAAGAACGACAGATGTTTCTTGAGGCCCGGATTTCCCTTTTGCAAAAACGCATCAGTGATATCATGGCCATCAACGTTAACCAGATTCCCAAAGACCGTTCCGGGCTTGGAAGTACCTTGAAGCTGAAAAATGTAGATAGCGGAAAAGAAACTCAGTACCATCTGGTTTTCCCCGAGGAAGTCAACCCTGACGAAGGAAAACTTTCCCCCGCCTCTCCGATTGGAAGATCCTTAATGGGAAAACAGGAAGGGGATGAAATCACCGTATCCCTGCCTGACGGCAAAGTAGAGTTTGAAGTATTAAAAGTAACCACCATTCACGATACCCCCTAAGAGGGCAATTCCGCATTAATTTAATGACACCGCTTATTTCTTTTGCCAAAATCGCGGAAGAGGATCTTAATTTTCTTGATATCGATGAGTGGCCCGACTGGCAAGCCCAGTTCGGCAACTCTCAACCGCTGAAACTGGAAATTGGCTTTGGAATGGGAAGCTTCCTGATTGAGATGGCCTCCCAGGAACCCCGGAGCAACTTTATCGGCATGGATTTCTATCATAAGGGAATCCGGAAGTTGATGACGCGGAAAAAGAAACTTCAATTGGACAATATCCGGGTCGCCTATGGAGATGTGCGAATTAAAATCCCACTGCTGTTCAAGGATGGAGAGTTGGAAACCGTTTATATCAATTTCCCCGATCCCTGGCCAAAAAAAAGACATACAAAAAGGAGGTTGATCAAGCCCGATTTTGTTAAACTGATTGGGCAAAAGCTTGCCCCCGGAGGACGAATTTACTTGGCTACCGATTTTGAAGTCTATGCAATGGAAATGCTGGAATACTTTAATTCAGAACCTCTGTTTCAAAATCAGGGTCCGGGGTCAGGATTTTTAGAGACTCGTGAGGACTTGCCCAAAACCAAATACGAAAAAAACTTTATCAATGCTGGTCACAAAATCTATTATCTCGAATTCACACGGCTGGGTATTGCCACACCCACAAACTGAAATCTTTATCCCGACTGGAGAACTCCTTGCCTAAAGAACGTATTCTCATTGTCGATGACGAAAAAAATATTGTCAGTTCACTGACAGGAATCCTTTTGGATGAAGGTTATGAAGTCATTGTGACAGGAGATGGTGTTGAAGCCTTGGAAATCATCCAAGCGGATCCCCCCGATCTGGTTTTATTGGATATCTGGCTACCAGGAATGGATGGAATTGAAGTTTTAAAAACTGTAAAAGATTATCATCCGGAAATTGCAGTCCTGATCATGTCTGGGCACGGAACCATTGA
>DODH01000242.1:0-3995 GCA_003545625.1 Nitrospina sp. | reverse complement strand
ACCGCTGTCAAGGCGACCAAGCTGGGAGCCCAGGACTTCATTGAAAAACCTTTTTCCCTGGAACGAATCACCCGATCGCTTGAAGAAGTTCTGAACAACAAACGCTCTCCATCCAAAGTTGAAGAAAAACCGGCCCCTTCTCCCAAGGAGCTTCCTCTGTGTTTTGAGTCCATGGTGGAAGTGAAAAAGGCGGTGAAAGCGTTTTCAAAAAATATGAAACCGGTTTTGTTGAATGGTGAGAATGGGACTGGCAAAGAGTTCATCGCCCAAGCCATCCATAGCCAGAGCAGGAAGAGCGATCGGTCTTTCGTTAAAATAAATTGCTCTTTTCGCCAAGCATGGGCCATTCATTCGCAACTTTTTAAACGCACGGAGAAAAAATTAAAAAACTCAGCCACCCAGGTTGGCGAAGAAAAAGTGGTTTATCTCAGCAATATCGAGTCTTTGAGCAAAGGCATGCAGGAAAAACTCGCGGAAGCCCTGCAACCCAGTGGATCGGCTGACTCAAGTTTGAAATTGATACCCATCCGGATTTTTGCATCGTCCACCAAGAATTTGGCGACCTTGTCTGCAAAGGGCCAGTTTCACCCTTCATTGCTGAACGTCTTCAAAGACTCGACTTTATTTATTCCCCCTTTACGCGATTATGCCGTGAGTATCCCGGCCTTGGTAAAAGATTACCTGGAGGAAATCCGGCAAACACAAAAGACTTCCGTTCCCGAAATAGGCGAAGATGCCTTGGCCGCTCTATGCCGATATACCTGGCCCGAAAATGTGAAAGAGTTGAGATCCGTACTGAACAAATTGCTTCTCACTAGCGCTAATCAAGAGAAAATCACTGCCCAAGATCTTCCTTCTGAAATTTGGCAACCCCAAATAGAAATCAGGAACATCGATGAAGCCGGGTCCCTTCAGGAGGCGGAACCAGTATGGGAAAAACATTTTATCATTCACCATCTTAAGCGGAATAACTGGGATATCGATAAAACCTGCAAAGTCTTAAAAACAGGAAAAAAACAACTTAAAGAAAAAATAGCACACCATTCCATTGAAATACCGGACCCAGGAAAAAAC
Organism: Nitrospina sp.; assembly: GCA_003545625.1. The sequence goes on along the minus strand of DODH01000242.1, from coordinate 2,921 downwards.
AACAATGGAACCCGTCACCGTCAGCGCACCCTCAAGCGCAGTGTGGTGTTGTGCGGAAGCAGTTTGCATTCAGGTATTAAAACCGGATTAATTCTACAGCCCATGCCTCCGGGAAGCGGAATCATATTTGGGGAAATTTCCACCGGCAAAACCATTCCCGCCCGCTTGGAAAATGTTCAGTCCACTGATTATTCCACCCGCTTGCAGAAAGACAGAGTCTCTGTGGGTACCATAGAACATATCATGGCAGTTCTCCATATGTACCGGATCACCAATCTGCTCATTAAAATCGGCGATGAGGCACCGGTAATGGATGGTTCCGCAAAGGATTTTTGTGACTTGATAGAAGATGGGGAGTTTGAAGACCAGGAAGGTTTTTATGAAGAAATCGTAATTGACAAAAAATATACTTTTGGCAACAAGGATCAGGGCGAACCTTATATTTCCATTGAGCCCAGCAATAATTTTTGCGTCAGTTACCACATGGAATATCCGGAACCAATTGGCATCCAGGACTACACCTATGAGTTCAAAGGAAATGAAAGTTTTAAAAAAGAAATTGCCCCGGCAAGAACCTTCGGCTTTATGGAAGAAGTGGCACAATTGACCAAGATGGGCTATGCGTCTGGAGGTAAACTCGATAATTTTATCCTGCTTGGCGACAAGAAAGTCTTGAACACCGAACTCCGCTTTAAAGACGAGTTTCCCCGCCACAAAATCCTGGACATACTCGGGGATTTCTATTTACTGGGGAAACCCATACGCGGCCGCATTAAAGCCTATAAATCAGGACACACCCAGAATATAGGCCTTCTTCAGTACATCCGGGATAGCTTGGTATAAAAAAACGGCCTCCTACGCGGAGGGCGTGTGCAATAGCGCATCAAGCTGGTTCTAGTTCAAACTTTTTCGCCTATTCTTTGGCTCCCGCCAACTTAAGTTGTTGAACCACTTCATGCCTGTCTAATTGAAGCGCGACCTTGAGCGCGGTCCACCCGTTTTTAGTAACCGGCTTTGTGCTGGCACCCCTCTCCAGAAAAAGTTGGATAATCTCCGTGTGCCCCCCTGCGGCGGCTACCATCAGGGCTGTCCACCCTCTTTTACTGCGTGCTTGGATATCAGCTCCATAATGTAGCAGGGTTTCAACAGTAGACAAATACCCCCGTTCGGCCGCGACCATTAAAGATGTTGAACCATTGGAAATCGTGGCATTCTTTTTTGACCCTTTCTGCAAAAGGAATTCCACGATTTCCTCATGCCCTCCGGCAGAGGCGCTGATCAATGAAGTAGCACCATTTTGGCTTTTCGCGTTTATATCCGCCTGATGTTTGATCAAAAGCCGGACCATTTCCATTTCACCCCGCTCAGCCGCAATCATAATAGGCGTCGCCCCACCTTTACTGATCGCGTTCACATTGGCCCCACTGGCGATCAAGACCTTGGCCGAAAGAGTCCGCCCATATTTAGCGGCCCTCATCAGAGCGGTCCGACCCCTTGGACTCCGGGACTCCACATTGACTCCCGATTCCAGCAGTACCCTTGCGCCATCTACAAAATCCCTTTCAACCACCAGAAACAGTAGGGGCTCCTTAAAAGCGTTGTGAGTTTTAGGGTCCGCTCCTCCTGAAACCAGGGCTCGAATAATATCCGCCCGGCCGGTCAGGGCGGCCAATAATATCGCAGTGGTTCCCTCCCAATTTCTCGCGTTAGGATCCGCCCCATTTTCCAATAAGACACGAACCACCCCGGAATGCTGTTCTCCCACAGAGATGATTAGAGGAGTAGCGCCATCGTTAAGGCGAATATCGATCTTTGCCCCCTGCTCGACCAGGACTCTGACTGCTGGCAGGTGACCATATCTGGCGCACCTGGAAAGAGGACTCCAACCATGCATGTTTTTTAAGTCAACATTAGCTCCATTGGCAATGAGCCCCTTCATGCACCTCATATCACCAAGCGTGGCACACAATAATAAAGCGGTGTCGTCATAGCGGTTCCGAGCATTGACATCGGCCCCTTGGCTCAACAACAGTTCCACCAGGGAAGTATGCCTCCGGGCTGCAGCAACGATCAAAGCCGTGCTCCCTTTTTTTGTACGGGCTTCAATATCCGCACCCGATTGTAGCAATGATTCGGCTTCTTTATGGTTTCCCTCAAAAACAGATTTCAAAAATGCATCATCCACACCCGCAAACACAGAGCCCGGTGCCCCTAACAAAAAAAACCAAAGAACGAAGGAAAAACGTCTAATTGAAGGAAAATTATTCATGACCTGAAAAATAGCACGACTTTTTGCCTGAAGCTAATGAGATAAACGGAAAATCTCAGTTACCAATAAATAGTTGTTATAGGAAAAAATATAACCAACTTATTGAAATAATGGAAGTATTTAATGAATTGGGAAGGGAATGGGAAGAAAAACCGAAAAAAGAAATCCGCCCGCTTCAGGAGGTAGAACAGGCGGATGGATCGCAAAAAGGGGTGGAATGTTAGTTCCATAAGGTATGATCATCTTTGCGGCTAAATTATTCCCGCAAATAAACTTTTTTCTATTTCAGGCTAAGAATTACCCCCTATCAAAAAATGACGTCCGATTACGTCCAGACCCTTTAGCCTCATACAATGCCTTATCGGCTTTGGCAAGGAGATCGGAAAACGACTTCCCCGGTTCTGCTATCTCAGTCGCCGCTCCCAGGCTAATAGTGACCCATTTTCCAGAAGTATTATTCTGGTGCTCCTCTTTTAAATTAATAACCTCCTGACGCAACTGTTCTGCGAGTTTACAAGCTCCATCCTTATCCGTCTCGGGGAGAACGAGGACAAACTCCTCCCCTCCATACCTTGCCGCCAAATCAGCAGGCCTTTTCATAGCTCCTTTTATGACTCCTGCCACTTTTTTCAGGCATACATCCCCCCGTTGA
>DODH01000086.1:5476-6017 GCA_003545625.1 Nitrospina sp. | reverse complement strand
TTCATCAGCGTGAAAGCTGTAAGCGTCCTTCATCATGAATTCCCGTCCGCGCATGATGCCGAACCGGGGCCGGACTTCATCGCGGAACTTGGTCTGAATCTGGTACAGCAAAATGGGGAGTTGGCGATAGGATTTGATTTCCCTTCTCACGATATCGGTGATGACCTCCTCATGGGTGGGGCCGTAACAGAACTCCCGTCCATGCCGATCTTTAATGCGCAATAATTCCTTGCCATAAAAATCCCACCGTTTGCTTTCCACCCACAATTCGGCGGGTTGAATGCTAGGTAGAAAAACTTCCTGTCCGCCAATTTGATTCATTTCTTCGCGGATGATTTGTTCCACTTTCCTTAAAACCCGGAGTCCCAGCGGAAGGATGGAGTAAATTCCCGATGCAAGTTGACGGATCATCCCCGCACGTACCATGAGCTTGTGGCTGATAACTTCTGCGTCAGCGGGAGATTCTTTTAATGTTGGAATAAAAAGTTTTGAAAAATGCATACGCCGATACTTTTCCCGCTAGTTAATACTGGTAAAGAGG
>DODH01000086.1:0-5123 GCA_003545625.1 Nitrospina sp. | reverse complement strand
CTGGTAAAGAGGAAGGAAGATTTTATGCGGTAAAAGATTTTTGAGCAAGGGCAATATGATCCGCATTGTGAATTTCCAGCCAGCCTTTATGGATTTCCATATAGTGGACGGCGAAGCCCCGGTCGATCATTTCCTGAATGAGGTCTGTGAAATTCAGTTTGGAGATATCCTCAGACTCCTGAAACCGGCCGGTGAAATTGTTGACCACATCGCTATAGGTTTCGAGAAATTGCTCAGCACCAGTTTTGCTGAATCGGGCAAGCCCTATGAACTCGTGAGTTGCGGTTTCTGGATTTATCTTGTTGCCAATATTTGCTACCACATTTTCACTGATGAAGCGGATCTCCCGGCGGGCAGGCTTGTAGTGGTTCTTGCTGATAATATAATCGAGGATGTTTCCCTCCTCTGGCTGGTGATATTGGGTTGAATTATCGGCGACCAGTACAATATCTTCCTTGCACTCCATAAGCTTTTTGAGGATATGGTCTTCCATGAGGATGTCTGCGTACAGCATAATAAATCCATTGGTCATTTTCTCCTTCGCAATCAGCAAGGAATTGAGCAGGGACCCTTTCTGGTAGTTGGGATTTTCCAGAATATTAATGCCCTCTGCATGCAGGTTGTCCTTACCATATCCCGCGATGAGTGTGATGTCCGCGAGGTTGGCGTTGCTGAGGCTTTGAATCTGGTGATCGATAAGGGTTTTGCCACCAATTTCCAGCATGGCCTTGGGCTTGCCATTCAAAATTTCCTTGAAGACGGGGTCTTCCCCGGCGGCAGGAATGATCACCGGAATATTGCTGGTTTGTTCATCCTGCTGGTCTTTTTCCTTGACGTCCAAAAATCCTACGGTTTTAAAAATCTCCCGGACAGGAGCGCATAAGGGATCAGCTTCCAAAGACCTCTGGTTGCGAAGGAGGGTCTTTGCGGTTTCCATCATCGCCAGGTAGGCACTGCGTAAAAGGTGATTGGCGTAAATAATGATGTTGAATCCGGCAGAACTCAGTTCATCCTCGGTGATCTTGTTGTAAGTGGTGGGCACGCACACCAGCGGTTTTTTTAGATTGAGATCATTCAAAACAACCTGATATTTTTCTGCAAACTCCAGGATTTCGTCTGGATTTTTGGACTTGGAGTGGATCATGATTCCATCGACTCCGGCTTGAAGATATTTCCTGGCCCTGCTCAGCGCATCTTCCATGGATTTTCCGGCAATCAGGCTTTCAATGCGGGCGATGATCATAAACTCACTGCTTTTCTGAATGCTTTTTCCCCGCCGGATTTTCTGGGCAAAGACTTCCGGTTCCTGAAGGTTTTGCTGGACGCCGGCCTCCAGGCTGTTGCGTTTGGGAAAAACTTTGTCTTCTATAATAACCGCAGACACACCGGCCCGCTCAAGCTTGGAGACGGTATATTCGAAGGCGTTTGCGTCCCCTCCCGTATCGCCGTCAACGATCATGGGTTTGTCGGTCACAGCAAGGATTTCGTTGATGGACTGAAGCCGGGAGTCAAAGGTAACGACCTCGATATCGGGGTGGCCTTTCGAAGCTGAGTCGGTGAGACTGCTTTCCCAGATGGCATCAAACTGCCGGACAACGGCTTGCCCATCCGATTCCCCAGTCACTTCAGCCATATTAGCGATGATGCCGCTCAATCCATTATGGGCTTCAAGCACCCGAACGATTTTACCAGTCTCCAGAAGTGCCTTGAGTTTTCCCCGGCGTTGTTCTGGGAGAATATTGTTAAGAAGGGTCATGATTGGGCTCCAGCAGTTTTGTCGGCTGCGATTTTTTCTCGTATCCAGTCAGCGACATAGATATTGTCCAGGTCAAACTTTTTCAGGGTATTCAAAATAACGATCATATGTTCTTCTTCTGGCAGGTTTTTATCCAGGATAATAAGGTCCTCGCCATTGAGTTTGCAGTAGCCACTTTGTACGGAGAATTCTTGATCATTGAGATTAGCGACTTCAATCCTTATGGATAATTTCTCTGCGGCTTCCTTGAGATCCCGGATACGGCTCTCAATATTTTGCATAATAGAAGTTATTTGGGGTTCAGGTAATGATTCGCATAATGTCATTGTAAAATGCGAACACCATGAGACCGAGCAACATGAAGAGGCCGACCTGTTGAGCCCGTTCCCGGTTCCTTTCGCTAATGGGTTTTCCTTTGAGAAGCTCTACCAGGAAAAAGAAAATATGGCCTCCATCCAGAACTGGAATTGGCAGAAGGTTGAGCAGGCCCAGGTTAATGCTCAAAAGTGCGGTCAAGCGGATGAGCTCGCTGAAGCCTTGTTCCGCCTGCTCCCCATAAATTTGAAAAATCAGGATGGGACCTCCGATGGAGTCGGCGGGGATGGATCCCGTAATCATTTTTTTTATGCTAACGGCGATCAGATAAACCAGTCGCCTTGTTTCATCAACGGCTCTTTTTAAAGCTCCAAAAATGCCATATTTTTCCTTTACCATTTCCCCAGCCATGCCGATGCCGAGCAGACCGATTTCTACGCTTTTGCCTTTAATGTCCTTGACGACTTTGGCTTCCGGGGTCAGCGCTGTGATGATTTCTGTCTCATTTCTGAGGATTCTAAATGCCAGTTCTTGACCGGGCTTGTCTATGGCCGCTTTCTTCAGGTCACCCCAACCAAAAATAGTCGTACTATCCACCGAGAGCAGGATGTCGCCTTCCTGGATTCCTGCCCGGTCAGCGGGAGTGCCTCCTTTAACATATACGATATTTCGTACCAGCGGAGTGATTCCGATCAGGCCAACGTCTTCTTTATCACCAAAAAGATCGGTGATTTGCTCGGAGACTGGGGTGATGGGGAGATAGACGATGTTTCCGGAGCTTCTTTCTACCTGGAAATCCAAAGAACGGCCTGGAGATACATGGACGATTTTCTGGAGCTGTTCCCAATAAATTATTTTTTTGTCACCGATCGCTAAAATACGGTCGCCCGTTTGAAGTCCTGCTACCAAGGCAGGAGACTCATCCTTAACGGTGCCGACTATGGGAGATAGTGCCGGAACCCCTACCAGATAAACGCAATAATATATGGCGATGGCGAACAGGATATTGAATAGCGGACCCGCAAATGCAATGGCCAACCGGTCCAGAACCGGAGCGGCATAAAATGACCCCTTTTCATCTGCGGATTCTTCTCCGACTTCTTCCCCTTTCATTTTCACGTAGCCGCCAAGGGGAATCCAGGAAAGAAGGTATTCGGTATCTCCCCGCGTAAAACTCAGGATTTTAGGGCCAAAACCGAGAGAAAACTTTTCTACCACAACGCCCACTTTTCGGGCGACCAGAAAATGCCCCAGCTCATGGACGAAGATGAGGGCGGCCAAACCTCCCAGAAAAGCCAGCATTTTGATCCCAAAACCGAGGATCATATCCAGAGAAAATATTGAAAGTTCAAACATATAGGTTCAAGGGGTTTGTGTGTAATCCAAAATCTCTACCCCGGGTGGAGTCTTGAGTTGGAATTGTTCTTCCGGGATTTCCCGATTTATCCGAATTTGGCTGAATCGAATTTCTGTTTTGTTTCCTAATTTATCATACACGGTCGATCCGGTAATTTGGTAGTTTTTCTTATCAGCGTGAAGGATCAGTCTTGCCAGGCCTTGATCGTCATTTTTAGGGACGAGAGTGACAAGAATATTCTTGTTTTCCTCACTCACGCTTTCAACGTTAAAGGATTGGGTCAGCTTTCCTTTTCCTGCCAGAAAAAGGGCCGGTGTGTTGGAAGAGTAAATGCTTTCCACCGGGACCCTGGTGGCTTGCTCTTCTTCAGGGACATAAAGCCAAAGGTTCTTGCCATCGCTGATCAGGATTTGAGTGTCCGGAGCTCCATAGACCCATTTCATTTTTCCAGGTTTCTTAATTTTTACTGTGCCCTTGACGCTCTGGGTCTGGTTCATCATTTTGACGTAAGACCTCTGGGTGAAATCTGCCTCAAAAGTTGAAACCTTCTCATACTGCCGTTGAATGGAATCCAGTGCTTGCTGTTCGGAAGTCTCCGCAAAGAGGGTCCCCGCCGGCAGGATCAGTAGGGTAAACAATATTAAAATTCGGAGGTTCAAGGGGATTTTCTCTCTATTTGTTGTGCAGGACCCTTCGGCCTGAAAGGGTCAGCCTGTCTTCAATGACCAGGCGGATGGCTTCGGGATAAATGATGTGTTCCTGTTCAAGAATCCTCTCGGAAAGGGAAGCCTCATCATCGTCGTCATAAATGGGAACCACCGCTTGCAGAATGATGGGGCCGCCATCCACTTCCTCGTTGACATAGTGTACCGTGCACCCTGAAAACCGGGCTCCATGTTCCAAGGCCCGTTTTTGAACATTCAATCCGGGAAACGCGGGAAGTAAAGAAGGGTGAATATTAATGATTCGACCTGAAAAAGTTTCGATAAAATGTTTGCCCAGAACCCGCATGAATCCGGCGAGACAAATCAAATTGACGGATTTGGATTGGATCCGTTCCACCAAGGCCTGTTCGTAGCCGTTTCGGTCTGGATAAGATTTGGGGTCCAGGAAAAGAACCTCAAGACCCTGTTTGTGCGCCCGTTCCAAGGCATAGGTATCTTTCACATTGCTGACTACCAGTGCAATTTCAGCCGACAGATCATTTTTTTCAATACTGTCGATAATGGCCTGCAGATTAGAACCTTGTCCTGAAACCAAAACGGCGAGTATAAATTTGTCGGGGGCCATGTAAAAGGGGCGTTTGTTGGGGACAGGCGATAATGCTTTCCCGAGCTTATCATTAAACGATATTATAAATCAATGAATTCGGTGACTCCTGGTTTTAAACCACATTGTCCAGGAAAATTGACGAAATTGTGACTGGACCGTTATTAATTAGTAAGAAATTCGCCCGATAATGTAACATGTCGATTAGGGTCTAAAAAATTGTAACATTTACCCAATTTCCTGTGAATGAAAGTCTTTTTGAGAGGAAACTTTCAATCTTTGGACTTTTTTAAACGGACTTTTCCTATTCAGATAGTTATCGCAACCTTTCTTTGGTCGCTTTGGTTACCTTTTGTCTGGAAAAAAACCGCAAACGATCAACCCACTATTATAGTTAGGATGATTTGGAAATATGGGTAAAGATAA
>DODH01000003.1:3050-3473 GCA_003545625.1 Nitrospina sp. | reverse complement strand
CTGGAAATCATCGCCATGCTGGTGGCAGTTTTAGGGCTCTTCAATACCCTGATTTCGCTGATTCTCGAACGCAAGCGGGAAATTGGAATCCTGCGATTCATCGGCGCGTTCCCCGGACAAGTAAAACGTATGGTGCTGATCGAAGCGGGGATACTGGGGTTGATCGGTTCGGCAATGGGTTTTGTGGCTGGAGTGATTGTTTCCTATATCCTGATCTTCGTAATCAATAAACAATCCTTCGGCTGGACCATTCAGGTCCATTTCCCCATCCTGTTCATCCTGATAATGGTGATACTGTTCTGGGGAATTTCTTTACTGTCCGGACTTTACCCCGCCCGGCTGGCAGCAAAACTCAACCCCAAAGAAGCCGTGCGCGTAGAATAACCCCGGCGCCAGCGTGATACCCCATTCGGGGCATGCGTG
>DODH01000003.1:0-2713 GCA_003545625.1 Nitrospina sp. | reverse complement strand
TCCTCTTCATTAACCTTTATGCCCTGAAAGGGTAAAGGCAAAGGATAAGCATAACTCGCTGGACCCAACTGGCAATTGCTTATTAACTCGAGAAAACTTTTTGCCAGCCAATAAAAGTTATTGCTAGTCGGCCCCACGCCTAGTGGGCGTTTAAACGAATATCTAAAAGTTTTATCTCCAGTTTCTCCCTGCCGTTCCAGGTGTTGAGGTTGAGTTCATAGGCAATATCAAAAAGATCCGCGGCGGGATCGACCGATTCAAACACGTCGGCAAAACCAAAGCCCACGCCTTCAATCCGCCCCTTACCCTGCACAGCCCGAAAGCGCACATGATTTTTTTCTTTACCTATAAATTTCACCTCCTGAAATTTCATACCCCGGGACAAAAAACAGGGGACCGGGTTTTCAGCTCCGAACGGTTCCAGCAAAGCCATTCGGCTGTAAAAGGAGCGGTCGATTTCCTCAAGACTTAACAAGGTATCCACCCGCACTTCAGGAATCAGGTCCTCTTCAGTTAAGTGTCTATGCCCCACCTCATTCATAGTATTGCGGAACGCATCTACCTGACCCTCTTTGATGCTGAGTCCTGCCGCGTAAGCATGGCCGCCAAACTGGATGAGATGCCCGGAGCAATCGGTAAACGCTTTGAACAGGTTGAATTTTGGGATACTGCGTCCGGACCCTTTTCCTTGCCCCGCTTCCAACGCGATCAGCACGGTGGGCCGCTGGTATTTATCGACCAACCGGGAAGCGGCAATGCCGATCACTCCCGGATGAAAAATTTCTGAGGCCAATACAATCACCCGATCCTTTTCCAGATCGATTTGGCGACGGAAAAGCGATTCCGCTTCCGCCACGGTTTCTTCCTGAATTTCCTTACGCTCCTTGTTGATTTGTTCCAGCTCCCCTGCCAGAACTTTGGCTTCCTTTAGATCTGTGGATGTCAGCAGATGCAGACCGTTATCGGCCTTACCCAGTCTGCCAGCGGCGTTGAGCCTGGGGCCCAGGGAAAACCCCACCGAGCGGGCAGACACACCCCCGACAATACCAGAGGTTTCCTTCAAAGCAACCAGTCCGGGTTTGGCTGTAACGGACAACATTTCGAGTCCGTGCAAGGTCAAAATATGATTCTCCCCGGTTAACGGCGCAACATCGGCAATGGTGCCCAGGGCAAACAGATCTAAATGACGTTTTAAATTAGGCAACCGATCCTTGGGCCAGCCTGCTGAATGCAACCCGTTACGCACCGCAATAGCCAGTTTGAATGCCAGCCCCACTCCGCTTAAAAACTTGTACGGGTAGTCACAGTCTGCGCGATGCGGATTGAGAACCGCAATGGCTGGGGGCAATCCCTCTTCCCCTACCTGATGATGGTCCGTAACTATGACATCCAAACCGATTTCATTCGCCAGAGCCACCTCCTTCACTCCGGTGATACCGCAATCGGCAGTGATCATCAAACTTGCGCCCCGTTCACGGATTTTGCGAATCGCGTCCGAATTGAGTCCATAGCCTTCCGACTGGCGTTCAGGCAAATAGGCCTCCACCGGACAATTCAGGTCGCGGAAAAAATGCGTGAGAAAAGCGGCAGAGGTCACCCCATCAACATCGTAATCACAGAAAACGGTAATAGCCTCTTTTTGGTCCAATGCCAGAATCACCCTTTCCACGGCCTGGCGCATGTCTGTCATCAAAAACGGATCGTGCAGGCGGCTAAAATCCGCTTCCAGAAAATCCCGGGCAGACTCCAGCGAAGTCACCCCACGATTCACAAGAAGCACCGCCACCACAGTGGGAAGATGGAGTTCGCGCTCAAGCAGGGACACCGTTTCTGCAGACGGTTCGGCCAGACACCATTTTTTATTTAATAAAGAAAGCATGCGAAAATTACCGGTTCAAATATTCTGTAACACCCTTGAAGGTGCTGCGATGAATCGGACAAGGACCGTGCTCGGCAATCAAATCCCGATGCAACTTGGTGCCATACCCCTTATGACGGGCAAACTCGTACTGCGGATACAGCTGATGATAGTCTTGCATAATATGGTCCCGGGTCACTTTAGCCAGAACCGAAGCGGCAGCAATGGACAGGCTTTTGGAATCACCTTTCACAATCGCCCACTGCTCTATGGATGAGGCTGTTTTCTGGTTGCCATCAATGAGAAGGAGATCAGGAACCGGCTGCAACTGTTCAACCGCCTGTTGCATCGCCAATAGTGCCGCCTGGAGAATGTTGATCTTATCAATCACTTCCGGGTTGACCACGGCCACGCCATAAACAACCGCCTGCGTCTGTATTTTTGGAAACAGCTCCTCGCGTCTTGTCGGAGAAAGTTTTTTAGAATCGTCCAGGCCCTGAAGAATAGCATCGGCAGGCAAAACCACAGCGGCGGCAACCACAGGCCCTGCTAAAGGGCCGCGCCCGGCTTCATCCACACCGGCAATAAGTCGGTAACCTTTTTTACCCGCTTTGATTTCATAATCCCATAAATCTCGTTGCATTCGCAAAGCATAAAACATTCCCATTACCCACGCAACCACTAGGCGTGGGGCCAGCGTGCAATGTCTTTATTTGGCGGACAAAATTTATCTCGGCTTAACGAGTTCTTGCCTCGTTCTCTCCTCTGCTAACCCGCATATTGCACAATAGGGTGTAAATCACCCCAGCCCCTCTTTAAAAAGAGGGACCCTTGGGTCCAGCGAGTTATGCTTAT
>DODH01000289.1 GCA_003545625.1 Nitrospina sp. | reverse complement strand
TCAGCAGAGAACCTGAAGCACCGGCTGATGATAGAGCTGGCCTACACGGCGGGTTTACGTGTCTCTGAACTGGTGGCGGTTAAAGTTCAGCATATGAACCTTAATAAATTGATGCTGTTTGTGCCGGGAATCGGCAAGCTGGGTGCACGCACGACCATTTTTTTCGGCGGCCTTAAAGATGCCCTGCAAAGGCAGGTGGGCAATAAGAAACCTAGTGACTATTTATTTCCCAGCGAACGTGGGGGGTACCTGACAACTCGCAGTGTCACTAAATTTTTTAAAAACGCATTGACCACTTCCGGAGTGGAAAAGCAGGTCACTCCGCATTCACTTCGCCAATCGTTCACCGCGTTTATGCTGGCTAAAGGAACCGACCGTATCGCAGTACAAACCTTGCTAGGCCGAAGAGCTCTCTAACCACTCGGCGTGGGGCCGGTACTGCATTGCCCGTGAAGCAAACAACACCATCAAGCGCAATACTCTATTGACTCCCCCTTCCACGAAGGGGGTCGGGGGGATTTGTTTTCATGCCCCAAAGAAGTACAATTAGCAAAAACCTTAGTTGGCTAGCAGGTAGCTTTGGCGGCTTAACGAGTCATTGCTATCTGCCTCCGGCGGCTCACCCACGCCTAGTGGGGGAGATAATCGTATTTCATGTTGCGGCGTTGGGGAATAAAACCGCCATCGGTGATGAGTCGCCTGATTTCTTCTTCGTCCATGCAATAGACGGTTCCCGCTGCGGCGACCACGTTTTCTTCCATCATAGTACTGCCCATATCGTTAGCCCCGTAATAAAGCGATACCTGTCCGATTTTTGGTCCCTGGGTCACCCATGAGGATTGCAGGTTACTGAAGTTGTCGAGGAATATTCGGCTGATCGCAAGGGTTTTGAGGTATTCGAACCCTGTTACGGCGGTCTTTATTCCGCTGTCTCCTTGCAGTTGTGTGTTTCCCGGCTGGAATCCCCAGGCGATGAATGCGGTGAAACCCTGGGTTTTATCCTGTAATTTTCTCAGCCGTTCAAGATGTTCAATACGTTCTTCGAGAGTCTCGACATGGCCGAACATCATGGTCGCGGTGGTGGGGATGCCCATGCCGTGAGCGTGTTCCATGACCTCCAGCCATTCATCCGTCATACATTTTTTCGGGCTTATGATTTTGCGTACCCGGTCAACGAGAATCTCTGCCCCGCCCCCTGGTATAGAGTCCAGTCCTGCCTGTTTGAGCCGTGTGAGAGTTTCATCCAGTGAGAGCTTGGATATTCGACTGGTATGAATGATTTCCGCGGGAGACAGGGCATGCAGATGAATGCCGAAACGTTGCTTGATTTTCTGAAACAGGTCCTCAAAATAATCGATCTTCAAATTTTGGTGATGTCCGCCCTGCAGGAGAATCTGGTTTCCTCCGGCTGATACGGTTTCTTCAATTTTTTGAGCGATAGTTTCGAAGGGCAGGACATAGGAGTCGGTATCCGATTCCTTACGGTAGAATGCGCAGAAAGAACAATCGGTAACGCAGACATTGGTGTAATTGATATTACGGTCCACGATATAAGTGATGGTTTTATCCGCTCTTTTTTTTCGGGCCAATCTGGAGGCGACATTTCCGAGAAGCAGGATATCGGTTGTAGAAAACAGTTCCAGCGCTTCATCCGGTGAGATTCTCTGCCCGGCGAGAGCTTTTTCGAGGATGGGCTCAATCATGATGAGCTGGGATTGTCGCAATGAATTTCAAGATGGTTGTCATCGGGATCGTTAAAATAAATGGATTCGCCATCTCCGCGTTTCACGGGACCGCTATCGATTTTCACATTTTTTGTTTGAAGTTCTTTTACGATATTATCAAAGTCAGCGACACTGGCTTCAAAGGCAAGATGCAAGTACCCGTCTTCACTGAGAAGGTTCATGGCTTCTTTGACTTCCAGGTCCGGAGCCTCAAAAAGGGCGATGGCGGCGTTTCCGGTAGCCAGCATGATGTGCCGCAGTCCTTTGGAAAACCGGTGGGTGACGCTGAATCCGAGTACATCCGTATAAAAACTCTCGGCACGGTCCAGGTCTGCCACATTTAGCGCGATGTGATGAATGCCTTTAAGTTGCATGAGAGGTGTAAGAGGACTGACCTATAAAGTTCCGGGGCCAGCACCAATAGGAAGTGAGGTTCCATCCTTATCGAGGTCGACAAATTTTTCTTCGTGAGTAATTATAAAAATATGGTACCCAAACTTACTTTTGATGGGACCTTGCACCTCACCAACCGGAGCTTCCATGGCCGCTTTTTCCACTTCAGGAGCGGAGGTGTTATGCTCGAGAAATCCAAGATCGCCACCTTTAAAGCGGGACCCACAGGCACTGTATTTTTTTGCCATCTTGGCAAACATTTTGAGTAGCATCTCGCGGTCTTTATATTCATCTTCTTTCAGGTGATCGAGAAGCAAGTTGGCAAGTTCTTCTGTGCTCAGAACAATGTGGCTGACTCGAATAGATCGTATCGGCATATCAGCATCCCTTATGGACATTGGTAAACAGTTTATATGTTGAAGTCACATTATACCCTCTACTCGTAATGGGTACAACCACCCACTAGCCAGCATATTACATGGCTACTGTCAGCAAAATAGATTTCCCCTCCCTTCATAGGGACTCAAGCCCGATGAGTTGAGGGGTTGAGCAGGGAGGGTTGGCTCATGAAACCCACCAGAAAATCCACACCCCACCTGACCGTCACTGGAGCAGTGCCCCTCATGAGAGGGGAGGATCATTGAAGCTAGTGAGATTGAAAAAATATTTCAATGGCATCCAGGAGGGATGACACGGTGTATTGTTCCGGCATGATATCTACATTTAAACCGGCATCCTGGGCGGTTTTTGCAGTGATGGGGCCGATGCAGGCGATCTTGGCTTTTTTGATTTCGGATTTGTCACCCATTAAGGTCAAAAAGTTTTTGACGGTGGAGGAGGAGGTAAAGGTGATGACATCAATGCTCCCCTCTTTGAGCCTCTTTTCCAAGGCAGATGTTGATGGAGAAGGCAGGATGGTCTGGTAAGCCGGGACGACATCGACAACAGCTCCCATTTTCCGCAGTTGTTCGGGCAGGATTTCGCGGGCGACTTTAGCGCGGGGTAAAAGAAACCGTTGGCCTTTTATATTTTCGATGCTTTCGATCAGGGATTCTGCGACAAAATTTTCGGGCACCACATCCACGCGGATTCCCAGATCGCGAACCGCCTCGGCGGTTTTGGGGCCGATGGTGAAAATACGAATCCCTTTCAATTCACGGATGTCCTGCTCAATAGCCTTGAGTCGGTCGGCAAAAAACCGCACGCCATTGACGCTGGTGAATATGAGTCCATCGTATTGAGAGAGGTTGTTCAGTGCATCATCCAGGGGTGACCAGTCATCCGGGGCGATGGTCTCGATCACTGGAAAAAAGAAGGTCTCGGCACCCAGCTCTTGCAGGCGATCCATCATGGATTCGGCCTGATCGCCTTTTCGAGTGACCACAACAGTTTTTCCGAATAGCGGCAGGTGTTCATACCATTCGATGACGGATTTCAGGTTTACCACTTCTCCGATGATGGTCAGGGCCGGGGGCAAAATTTTATCCTTCGCCGAAATTTCCACAATGGTGGCAAGGGTGCCGGTCCAGGTTTTTTGCCGGGCCGTTGTGCCCCATTGAATTACGGCAATGGGGGTATCCGGGTTTTTGCCGAATTTCATGAGTTTTTCGACAATTAAAGGAAGTTTACGTGCGCCCATGAGAAAAACCAAAGTACCGGACCGGGCGGCTATTTTTTCCCAATCGATATGAATATCGCCCTGCTTTTTCTCGTTGCTCCCGGTGATGATAGAAAGGGTGGAAGAAAGGTGGCGGTGCGTGAGTGGGATGCCAGCATAAGCGGCGACCCCCATCACCGAGGATACACCGGGAACAATGATGAAAGGAATTCCTGCCTTCTGGACGGCCTGAATTTCTTCTCCTCCGCGCCCAAACAGAAAAGGGTCGCCGCCTTTCAAGCGGACAACGATTTTCCCTTCATGAGCTTTGCTGATGAGCAGATGATTGATCTGTTCCTGTTCCATGGAGGCCACGCCTTCTTTTTTCCCCACATAGATCATCTGGGCTGATTTTTGGGTGAAGCGGACCATATCTGGATTGACCAGGTGGTCGTATAAGATGACATTGGCTTTTTGCAACCACTGCTTGCCGCTCAAAGTTAACAGTCCGACATCGCCCGGCCCGGCACCGACTAGAACCACTTTGCCTTTATTTGAATCAACCATTTTGTGTGTGCAGGTAGTTCGCGAGATCTGCGAATTCATCGAGCGAGAGGGTTTCGCCTCTTCGGTTAAGGTCAATGCCGGCCAATCGGGCCTGCCCGTTCTCCTCATTAAACAGGTGTTTCCAGTCTTTTAAATTATTTTTTAGCATTTTCCTTTTATGAAAAAATGCTGAATTCACCATTTTAAAAAATAGTTTCGGATCTTCCACCTGCACCCTTGGTTGGGGCAGGGGTTTTAGGCCGATAAGGGAAGAATCAATTTTTGGTGGCGGCGAAAACGCGGTGTTGGGAATTTCAAGCAATCGCTGAACTTCGCAATGATACTGCACATAGACGGAAAGCGAACCATATGCCCTCTGGCCAGGGTTAGCCGTTAATCGGTCCACCACTTCTTTTTGTAACATCAATGTCATGGAGCGAATATATTTGCGGTAATGGATCAATTTTTTCATGATGTGGGTGGCGGCGTAATAGGGAAGATTAGAAACAACATTAAGTTTTATTCCCAGGGAACTGTAGTCAAACTTTGCCGCATCGCCTTCAACCAGTTTAAAAGACGGAGTATCGCCGAACCGGTTTTGCAGATCCTTGGAAAGCCGAGAGTCCAGTTCGATGGCGGTCAGCGAGTCGGCCTGCTGGATCAGGAGTTGGGTGAGGATACCCTTTCCCGGTCCGATCTCTATCACAGGTTCTCCCGGCTGGATATTTGCCAGTTCGATTATATTTTGCGCGATGCTGGAATCGATGAGGAAGTTTTGCCCGAGCGGCCTCTTCTTCATTGCATGGATAGGGTGGATTGAGACAATTGAGCCGCCGTCCGCAAAGCCATTTTAAGATTTTTGGCACAGGCTTTGTCCCTTCCAGCAATATCGAATGCGGTGCCATGATCCACGGAGGTTCTCAATATGGGCAGGCCCAGAGTGATGTTCACTCCCTGCCCGACGGAGTCCATTTTTACCGGGATCATTCCCTGGTCGTGATACATGCAGACCACTGCGTCATATTTCCGGGAATCTGGTCTGCCAAACAGGGCATCGGCGGAGAAAGGCCCGCTGGCCTGGATGCCTTCCTTTTGCACGGTTTTCAGTGCGGGCAAAATATGATCGCTTTCTTCCTGCCCGAAAATGCCTCCATCCCCACAATGCGGATTGAGTCCAGTCACCGCAATACTGGGAACATCGGTCACATGCCGGGTCAGCCATTCGTGAGTCAGACGAATAGTGTTGAGCACCCTTTCTTCGGTAATAAGGGGTTTGACCTGTTCCAGGGGGACATGGGTGGTGACAAGCACAACCCTTATGGAATTGCCCGCCATCATGAGTGCGGCCTGTTTTGAATTCGTGAGATGGGCCAGTAGTTCGGTATGTCCGGGAAAAGGATAGCCTGCAAGATGCAGGCTTTTTTTATTAATGGGTGCTGTAGTTATGGCTGAGACTTCATCATTGAGTGCCAGGTCCACGGCGGTTTTGATTGCTTCATAGCTGGCTTGGCCGGCTTGAGAACTGGGTTTGCCAACGGAAATATTTTCGGGAACGTTATTGAGGTCAATGACATCAATGGTGCAGGTCTGGTACCAGCCTTGATCGGGCCGGGCAATAGCGTGCACCAGAATCTCTGGTGCATACTTTTTTGCGGTTGCCTGGAGCAGGCGGGCATCGCCGATGACTACTGTCCGGGATTGAAGATGCAGGGTGTCATCCTGAAAAGCTTTGACGATGACCTCAGGTCCGATCCCTGCCGGGTCTCCCATGGTTAATGCAATAATAGGTGCTGAGTCCACAGTTCTAACTCTAATTTAAAGATGAGGAGCACCATGAAAGGAGGATTATTTCCTCAATTTACGGATTTTTCCTTTATTTTTTTTTGATAACCCGGAAGGATTTGGACTTGCATCCAGGATTTTTTTATCCACGTTGTCTTCATACTCTTTGAAATTTTCTATAAACTGGAGTGCAAGTTCGCGGGCTTTTTCATCGTAAGCCTCCGGGTTTTTCCAGGTGTTCCTCGGTTGCAGGATTTCGTCTGGAACCCCTTTGACCTTTACCGGAATATGCAGGCCGAAAATCGGGTCCGCATGAGTTTCCACTTGGTCCAACTGGCCCTCAAGGATAGCCTTGATCATAGTCCGGGTATATTTGATTTCTATCCGATGCCCGACCCCATAGGGCCCCTCTGTCCATCCGGTATTCACCAGCCAGCAGGATACGTTATATTTGGCGATCTTCTCCCCAAGCATATCCGCATAAATGGATGGGTGCAGGGACATAAACGGAGCACCAAAACAGGTGCTGAAAATCGCTGTGGGTTCGCGGCTTATCCCTTTTTCGGTTCCTGCCACTTTAGCGGTGTAACCTGAGATGAAATGATACATGGCCTGCTCCGGGGTGAGCTTGGAAACCGGAGGCATGACTCCATATGCATCGCAGGTCAGCATGATCACATTATCTGGATGACCTCCCATACCACTGAGCACAGCATTTCGAATATGGGTGATGGGGTAACTGGCTCGCGTGTTTTCCGTGAGGCTCCCATCATCCAGGTTGAGGCGGCGTGTATCCAGATCTAAAACCACATTTTCAAGCAGGGTGCCAAACCGGCGGGTACATTCATGAATTTCGGGTTCTGATTTCTTGGACAAGCGAATCACCTTGGCGTAACACCCGCCTTCAAAATTAAAGACGCCTCGATCGCTCCACCCATGTTCGTCATCGCCAATCAGTTTGCGTGCAGGGTCTGCGGACAAGGTGGTTTTCCCGGTTCCGGAAAGCCCGAAAAATACTGCCGAGTCCCCCTTTTTTCCAATATTCGCGGAACAATGCATGGATAAAACGGATTGTTTTTGCGGAAGCAGATAATTCAAAATGGAGAAAACAGATTTTTTGATTTCCCCGGCATAACTTGTTCCACCAATCAAAACCAATTGTTTGCCGAAATCAACGATGACAAAAACTTCCGAATTGGTTCCATCAATGGCAGGCACGGCTTTAAAGCCGGGAACCTGAATGACGGTGAACGCGGGTTCATGAGTTTCAAGTTTTTCCATATCCCTGATCTGGATAAACATGTTCCTCGCAAACAGGCTATGCCATGCCTGCTCAGTGATCACGCGTATATGGGTCTGGTGCTTGGGATCGGAACCGGCGCAACAATCCTGTACATAAACTTTTTTGCCCTGTAAATAGGCCAGAATCCTGGAGTACAGAGCTTCAAATTGTTCTACGGTAAAAGGCTTATTGACTTTTCCCCACCAGATGTTTTCCTGACTGGAAGGCTCCTGAACGATAAACTTGTCTTTCGGTGCCCGTCCGGTATGTTCTCCTGTGGTCACACACACAGGCCCTAAATGGGAAACATGCCCTTCTCCGTTGTGGATGATATGTTCGTAGAGTTGTGGAGTAGATAAATTCCAGTGAATCTTTTCCAGATTTTTCAGACCATGCGTTTCCAGACCAACTTTATGTTTTAAAACTTTTTGCGGCATGGACAATATTCCTTTATGATATAAGGGTGATGGTTGTAAGCGATTGAAAGGGAACGGCTTCTACGTTTAGCCCCTTCGTTGATTGTTTATAACAAAGTTTATCATATTTAAGATAAATGAAAAACGCTTTTTACCTCGGAAACCCGCTTTTAAAGACAAATTTTTTAGGGCTTTAGAATGTTTCGATTGTTTGGTGAAAAAAAGGAGGAGCCGCAGATCAAGGTTCTGGCACGCGAAAAAACCCGGTATAACGATATTTATGTTATCCAGAATGGGGAGCACCGCGAACTTTGGTTCAAGGGCAATGGGGAATATTACCTGCAAAGCCGGGTGGACACGAAGGGGCAAAACCCTCTTGCCCTGGTGTACTCACGAATGATCATGGCTTCCCTGCTGTTTTGTCCGGAACCCAGGAGAATGCTCATGGTGGGTTTAGGCGGAGCCGCGGTCACCAATTGTCTTGGCGCATGGTTCCCGAATTTGAAAATAGATATTGTGGAGGTGGATGGAAAGGTCATTGAGGTGTCCAAAAAATATTTTTCCCTGCGAGAGTCTGGCCATTGTAAGGTGTTTGAAGAAGACGGGAGAGTATTTATCCAGAAACGCAAAGAGCAGGAACCTTATGACTGGATCATTCTGGATGCGTTTAAAAGCGGGTCCATCCCCTATCATTTGAAGACCGAGGAGTTTTATAAAGAAATTCGCGCGGTGCTTAGTCCCGGCGGCGTGGTGGGATCCAATCTTTATGGCAAGGGAAATACCTTGAAACCTCGGGATACCAAAACCTTTCTCTCGGTGTTTCCTAATATTTATTGTTTTGAAGATGATGATCAGGTCGCAACGGTGCTCATCGCGACGGATGGGGAATGCTGGAGCGAAGAAAAAATTCGTGACCGGGCATCAACATACCGAAAACTGCCGGAACCCTTTTCCATGGAAGAAGTAGCGAAAACGTACCGGCCAGGAAGATTTCGGGAAGATTCCCCCTCAATGTTTAAAGACCATCTCTCGGGCAACGGTTTCCTGCATGATGTTGAGCTGGAAAACCGGCAAAATTCTAAAGCCCGCCGCTATCCCATCACGAACGTCCGCTAAAAAATTGGCAGGCCAAATTTTTAAGTAGAAAGGTCGAAGATCTGCACTTTGCCCCCATCAAAATTAGCCACCGCTAATTGGTCGTTAAAGATGGAAAGCCCTCCCACTTTTCCCAACTGCCCGGCTCTTCTACCTGGTTTGTGGTAAACGCTCTGGACTTCGAGTTGGTTGTTGAAGTGTACAATTTGGCTATTCCAGAAATCTGAGCCGAAAATGCCGTGGCTGGGATGCCAGGCCAGAAAATAAATTTCATCCACTCCCAAACTGGCTTTCTCGGTCTCGCGGATCAGATTGCCTTGTGCGTCAAAATGTTTCAGCAAAGATTTTGACCGGTCTCCCACAAGATACGCTCCATCCGGCAGGCAATAAATACTGACGGGTTCCTGCAAGTGGGCGCTCAGGGTTCGTTGAACTTTACCTTGCCCATCAAAAACCCGTATCCTGTTATGTTCGGATTCAGCTACCCACATATTATCCTGGGCATCGACAGAGAGGGAGAAAATGGGGCCAAAATCTCCCCGTCCAAACTGGAGAAGGAAATTGCCGCAGCGGTCAAACTTTTTTATTTCCCGGTTCATTTCATCAATAACATAAATCGAGTTTTCGCTGTCGGTAGACAGATGAACCGGGTATTGCAGGCAGGTGGGGGCGGATCCCCATCCGCCAAAATGAAACTGGTAACTCCCTTGTTGGGAGTAGCTGTAAACCCGGTGGTTTTCATAGTCAGCAACCAGCAGATCACCATCCCGGTTGTAGTGGATTCCTTGAGGCGCCAGGGTTTGCCCGATTTCCGCACCGGCTTTTTCCAGAATCCGGCTTTCCCGGAAACTTGTTTTCGGGCCTTCTTCTGAAGTCGGCCGGGAGCCCACAAATTCGGCCAGCTTGTCCAGAATATTTTTTATTCTGGAGTTCCTCTGAAATTCAAACTCAAGCCGATCCAGATCAATTTTTACCCGCTCGACTTCATCTTCAATTTTTATTGAATCTGAAATCTCCGAGATTTTATATTCAGACGCCCTTTCCTTGGCTTGACCAGCCAGTTCCGCGAGCTTGAAAGTCTTTTCCTTGCGGGATTGCGAAATTTCCCGGATTTGCTGGTCCCGCTCTGAAAGGTGATCGTTAAAGGAATTAAAAAATTGTCGAGGCTCTGGGTCTTCAGGCGCATTATTTTCCAGAGACAAAAAAGCACCCGCGAGAACAAGACGATGAAGATTGAGCGATTGATTGATGTCAAGACTCATGACCATTCTGCGAATCAGGTTGATTTGAAACTGCACAATGGCGATATTATCGTTGATGGTAATGGGGGAGACCTTGTCTTCCACGTTGGTCTG